>CAZKWW010000086.1:0-828 GCA_964556635.1 uncultured Candidatus Ruthturnera sp. | reverse complement strand
GATTTTGGCAACCGCGCCTTGGGCAGCTAAATTGCCTTTTAAAATTCTTAAATGAGAATCTTTTTTGATTGGATTATCTAGTGCTTTAATAATTTCTTGTGAATCAGCATACGGCTTAACATCGGCTAAGTTTTGTGCCATGGTTTGCCCAGTTACTGTCATACAGTCGCCATGCAACATGCCAGCATCAAGTAACATTTTCATTAGTGGTAGGGTGCCACCAATTTCAACCAATTCACTCATCATGTATTTTCCTGATGGTTTAAGGTCAGCAATCACTGGTACATTGGCACCAATACGGGTAAAGTCATCAATGCTTAAATCAACACCAGCAGCGTCTGCCATGGCAATTAAATGTAGCACTGCATTGGTAGAGCCGCCTAGCGTAATAATAACTGTAATCGCATTTTCAAACGCTTTCATGGTCATGATATCGTTTGGTTTAATGTCTTTTTCTAATAAGTTAAGTACAGCTTCACCCGCACGTACACAGTCATTATTCTTGTCTTCTGAGATTGCATCTTGGGCTGATGAATTTGGCAAGCTCATGCCTAGTGCCTCAATAGCAGAAGCCATTGTATTAGCTGTATACATACCACCACAAGAGCCAGGGCCAGGAATGGCAGTTTTCTCAATATTTTCGAGTTCAATAGCATCAATTGCATTATTGGCATATTGACCAACAGCTTCAAATACACTGACCACATCGGTATGTCCTTTTCCAGGTTGGATTGTGCCACCATAAACAAAAATACCAGGGCGATTTAAACGTGCAAGACCAATAATGCAACCTGGCATATTCTTATCACAACCGCCAATCGCTACCAC
>CAZKWW010000085.1:0-4883 GCA_964556635.1 uncultured Candidatus Ruthturnera sp. | reverse complement strand
GCGTAAATATAATCCATATTAAAAGGTGGGTCTTTACGCATCAGGATGACATCAAACTCACTGAGTTCAGTTGTTTGAGCTACTTGCTTTTCAAACCAATTATCTACGTGATCAACCACCGTGGTTTTTGATGCATGGGCAAGAGTTTTTCCTTGTTCGGCAAACAAGTCCGTTGTATCGAATGTATAGATTTCCCAACCACGTCGTGTTGCCTCTAGCATCATGGCCAGTGAGGAATCTTTTTTAGGATTGATATTAGCAATATCATCCATGAGTACAGCGAGTTTCATAGTGCGTATTATACTTTGGATTTAGGTATTGAAAGATAATCAAAAAAAGGTAGAATAGCGGACTTGAGGAGAAAATACATTTGGCTTACACAACACTAACATTAACAAATGCTGAAACTGGAGAGGTAAAACACGCCCCTGTGGGTTTCTCTTGGACTTCGTTATGTTTGTTTTTTTGTCCGGCTATTTATCGTCGTGATTGGAAGTCGGTGGTACTCATGGCACCTTTGTGTATATTGACATTAGGGCTAGCAAATATTGTATTTTTCTTTACTTATAATAAGCTTTACGTTAAGCATTTGTTGGCGAAAGGTTATAAGATTAAAGTACATGGTGCAAGCCATGTTTCTAAATCTAGCCTTTAAAGAGTCGGCTGGTTTTTAGTAAAGCCCTTGAAATAACTTATATTTTTACTGGACAACGCCACCACAAGAGCGTAACATTGCCGCCTTTAGTGCGGGGTGGAGCAGTTCGGTAGCTCGTCGGGCTCATAACCCGAAGGTCATAGGTTCAAATCCTGTCCCCGCTACCAAAATTACGACCCCCTTTTTAGGGGGTTTTTATTAGGTTTTATTTGACGATTAAGTAATGGCAAAAGTTGCTGACAAAATTGAAGCATTAATCAACCCTGTGATTGTAGACATGGGCTACGAACTGGTGGGGATTGAATATGTTGCCAGTGGCAAACACAGTATTCTGAGAATTTATATTGACTCAGATAACGGTATTGGTGTTGATGATTGTGAAGCAGTGTCAAGACAAATTAGTGCGATTTTGGATGTGGAAGACCCTATCACAGGCCAGTACAATTTAGAAGTGTCGTCGCCAGGCATAGAGCGACCATTGTTTCATATTGGACATTATCAGCGCTTTTTAGGCCACGATATTAAACTACGATTGGTTAGACCAATCGACGGACAAAGAAAATTTAATGGGGCAATTGGTAGCGTTAGTGAAGCTAACAATAGTATTGAATTAGTAACAGAATTAGGTCCAGTGATGCTGGATATTGAGTTAATTGAAAAGGCGAACTTAGTCGCCAACTTTTAAGCAGGAGAAAGACGTGGAAGGTAAAGAATTATTTTTAATGGTTGAGGCAATTTCTAATGAAAAGAACATTTCTAAAGAAGATGTGCTTGAGTCTTTAGAAGAGGCATTGGCTGTTGCAACAAAGAAACGCAACAATATTGATGCACATGTTGAAATCGATAGAAAAACCGGCGAGTTTAATACCTTCAGACAATGGATGGTGATTGAAGACGGTGAAAACTTTGTTGATGATGACGGCACTGAATTTGATACAGAATTACACGTTCATGCAAAAGACGCCAATGGCGTAGCGGTTGATGATTTTGTACGCGAGCCAATGGAAACCGAAGAGTTTGGTCGTATTGCCGCTCAAATTGTGAAACAAGTGATTATTCAAAAAGTACGCGAAGCTGAAAGAGAAGTCATTGTTGAAGACTACACCAAGCGTGTGGGCGAAGTCATTATGGTGACAGTAAAACGTGTTGACCGAGGCAATGCTTATGTTGATATGGGCGGTGTTGATGGCATGATTTCTAAGTTTGATTTAATTCCAAATGAATCGATTCGTAAAAATGATCGTCTAAGAGCTTACATTAAAGAAGTAAAGTCAACCCCACGTGGGGCGCAGATCTTTTTAAGTCGTACAGCGCCTGAGATGATGATTGAACTATTTGAGATGGAAGTGCCAGAGATTTCTGAAGGTGTGATTGAAATTATGGGTGGCAGTCGTGACCCTGGTTTACGTTCAAAATTAGCCGTTAAGGCAAAAGATAAACGCCTTGATCCAATTGGTTCTTGTATTGGTATGCGTGGTGCACGTGTGCAAGCAGTATCAAATGAGCTTAATGGTGAGCGTGTTGATATCATTCTTTGGGATGAAGATCCTGCGCAGTTTGTGATTAACGCGATGGCGCCTGCAGAGGTTAGCTCTATCGTCGTTGACGAAGACAAAAATTCAATGGACATCGCCGTTGAGGATGATCAACTGGCTTTAGCAATTGGCCGTGGCGGTCAGAATATTAAGCTGGCTTCACGCCTAACAGGCTGGAAGCTTAACGTCATGTCGGTAGGTGAATCAGACGACAAGCAAGCAGAAGAAAACCAAAAAGTTAGTGACAAATTAGCTGAGCAACTTGGTGTTGACTCTGAAGTAGCTGGCGTACTAATTGATGAAGGTTTTGGCAGTATTGATGAAGTTGCTGATGCAGACGCAGCTAGCTTAGAAGGTATCGAAGAGTTTGATTCTTCAATGGTTGAAGAACTACAAGAGCGCGCTTCTGACGCACAATTAGTGCAAGCCCTAGGCGATGCAGAATCTTCTGAAGTATTAATGAGTGTTGAAGGGGTTGATGAAGATTTAGCACAAGCATTAATTGAAGCTGAAATTGCAACCGTGGATGACTTGGCAGAATTGTCAATTGATGAGCTGTTAGATATTCAAGATATGGACACTGAAGCAGCATCGGCTGTTATTATGACCGCAAGAGAAAACGAAGGATGGTTTGATTAATTAAGTAACGATAAAAAAACTTAATTAAAAACAAATAAAACAATAGGCAAGCATTATGGCACACACAGTTCAAACGTTATCTAAATTACTGAAAAAGACCCCAGAGGAGGTCATTACGATTCTAGCGAATGCAGGCGTGAATGACAAAACGGTGGATTCTGATATTTCAGCTGATGAACGTAAAATCTTGATGGGCAGTTTGTCAAAACGCTCAAGCAGCAAATCCAACATGTCGGTTTCACGCAAGCCCAGCACTAAATCAAGCGCAAGTACAGGCGGTGTTAAGGTGCAGGTTAAGAAAAAACGCGTTAAGAAAGCTCAAACTCAAGCGAGTGAGCCTGCCAACAATGAAGCGGCACTTAAAGCACAAGCAGCATTAGAGGCTGGTCGCGCAGCAGATGAAAAACAATCGGCTCAAGATGCTAAGCGTCAAGAGATGGTTCTTTTACAAAAAGAGCAAGCTCAAGCGCTTAAAGAACAACAAGAAACAGCAAAACAGCAAGCAAAAGAACAAGCAACAAAGAAAGAGGCGCCTGCTGAAGAGAAAAAACCAAAGCGTTTGCGTAATGCACCAGGCAATACCAATGGCCGCCAACAATTACATGTGGCTAAGCACAACCCAAATCGTAAACTGAAGAAAAAAGACAGAACACGTTTAAGCCAAAAAATTCAAGAAGAACAAGCACAGCACGGCTTCCAAAAGCCGGTTGAAAAAGTAGTGCATGAAGTGGCTATTCCTGAAAATATTAAAGTCCTTGATTTAGCTCAAAAAATGACAACCAAAGCCGGAGAAGTATTAAAAGTACTAATGGGCATGGGTGTGATGGTAACGCTAAATGATGTGATCGACCAAGATACTGCGTTATTGGTCGTTGAAGAAATGGGTCACAAAGGTGTTGCTAGCAAAGAAGAGACTATTGAAGACGTATTGATTGAAAAATCAAAAGCAACTGGCGATGAAAGCCCTAGACCACCAGTGGTTACGATTATGGGCCACGTTGACCATGGTAAAACTTCACTATTAGATTATATTCGTAAGGCCAAGGTTGCCGATGGCGAAGCGGGCGGTATTACTCAGCATATTGGCGCTTATCAAGTACAAGCAAATGATGGTGCAATTACTTTTATTGATACACCGGGACACGCGGCGTTTTCAAAAATGCGCTCTCGTGGTGCAAATTCAACTGATATTGTGATCTTGGTTGTTGCTGCTGACGATGGCGTTATGCCGCAAACTATTGAATCAATAAAACATGCTAAAGAAGCAGACGTGCCTATGATTGTTGCTATTAACAAAATTGATAAAGAAGGTGCAGATATTGACAAAATTAAGCAAGTACTTTCAACTCATGATGTGATTGCTGAAGAGTGGGGTGGTGATGTCATGATGATGCCAGTATCGGCACACACAGGCGAAGGCATTGATGCCCTGCTAGATGCGATTACCTTAACGGCTGAAGTGTTAGAATTTTCAGCGGTTGCTAAGGGGCCAGCACATGGTACTGTGTTAGAAGCACGTCTTGAAAAAGGCCGCGGTAAAGTAACCACTATTTTGGTTCAATCAGGTACTTTGAAAAAAGGTGATATTATGATTGCCGGTTTAGAATACGGCAAGGTTAAACAAATTGTTAACGACCACGGCAAGGTGCTAAAAGAAGCTGGCCCGTCAACACCAGTTGAGGTGTTAGGTTTATCTGGTGTACCAGATTCAGGTGATGAAGTATTGGTGGTAGAGTCTGAACGTAAGGCACGTGAAGTGGCCGACTTTAGAAAAACACGTGATCGTGAAGCTGAGCTGCAAAGGCAACAAGCTTCAAAAATGGACAACTTCTTACAGAAAATGGAAGAAGGTGATGTTTCTACGGTTAACGTATTGTTAAAGTCAGATGTACGAGGATCAGCCCAAGCATTGGTAGAGGCTTTAGAAGAATTATCAACCGATGAAGTGCGCGTAAAAGTGGTTTCAAGTGGTGTGGGCGGTATTAATAATACCGACATTACCTTGGCAGCAACCTCAGATGCTTTAGTACTTGGTTTTAATGTGCGTGCTGATG
>CAZKWW010000084.1:0-4991 GCA_964556635.1 uncultured Candidatus Ruthturnera sp. | reverse complement strand
ACCGTAGAGAATGATATCGAGATCAATGGTTCTTGCACCCCATTTTTTCTCACGTACACGATGCTGTTTGGTTTCAATTTCTTGGCACACATACAACAACTCTAGCGCCGTTAAATGCGTTTCCACCTGGCAAACCGCATTAATGTAATCGGGCTGCTGGGAGCCATCAATCGGTTTAGATTGATACAGGCTCGACAAGGCCACTACTTTGACATCTGGCGTAGCATTAAGCACAATCAGTGCGTCTTTAATTTGTTGTTTTGGGTTGTTAAGGTTGGAACCCAGGCCGATATAAGCTAACAAGTGATTAACGTGCCAACATGTTCACCATTGGCCAATCTTGTTAAGACATTTGCTGTCTTGCCAGAAGCAATGACAGTGGTTGCGCCTGACTCGGCAGCTTTTTTAGCAGCCAATACTTTGGTGTACATACCGCCAGAACCTAAAGAACCACCTGTACGGCCAGCAACTTGCTCAAGCTTTTCATTATTCACACTAATCGTATCAATGAGCTTAGTCTCTGCATTTTGACGAGGGTCGGCGTCATACACACCACCTTGATCAGTGAGTATGATTAACTGGCTTGCCCCGACTAAATTAGCCACTAGTGCTGCCAAAGTGTCGTTGTCGCCAAATTTAATTTCATCGGTAGCCACAGTATCATTTTCATTAACAATTGGTACCGTGCCAAAATCTAATAAATTATTAAGCGTTGACGAGATGTTTTCATAACGATCAGCATTAGTGAGATTGTCGTGCGTTAACAAAATCTGTGCGGTGTGCATATCATGCTTAGCAAAAAGAGACTCATAGGTTTGGATCAAACCCATCTGCCCTACGGCCGCAGCCGCTTGAAGCTTATGAATATCGTCTGGACGTGCATCCCAACCCAGGCGTTTAATGCCCTCGGCAATTGCGCCAGATGAAACCAGTATCACTTCAATATCTTGCTTGGTTAGAGTAACAATTTGCTCCACCCACGAGGCGATAGAAGTCGTATCCAACCCCTTGCCGTCGTTGGTTAATAATGCAGAGCCAATTTTAATTACCCATCTTTGTTTAGCCATTTTCTTCTACTAATTCAAATAACCCATATACTAAATCTTTACAGCCTAAGCCATTTAGTGCTGAGATATTAAATACTTTGCCTTGATAGTCAATATTGTTTAAAAAATCTTTCACTATTTTATCCCTATCATCCTCAGGCAATAAGTCCATTTTATTAATCGCTAAAAGTCTTGGTTTATTGGCCAAATCTTGGTCATATTTTGCTAGCTCGTTTTCAATGGTTAAATAATTTTTCGCAGGGTCTGACTCATCAGCCGGCAGGATATCTACCACGTGTAATAACGCTTTAGCACGTGAGAGGTGTTTTAAAAACTCAAAACCCAAACCCACGCCTTCAGAAGCATCCTCGATCAAGCCAGGGATATCTGCCATTACAATATGCGTGTCATTGAGTGACACCACACCCAAAGACGGATGCAGCGTGGTAAACGGATAATCGGCCACCTTTGGTCGAGCACTTGAAATTTGTCTAATCAAACTCGACTTGCCCGCATTAGGTAAACCCAATAAACCAATGTCAGCCATGATACTAAGTTCAAGACCAATTTCTCTTGCCTCTCCTGGTGTACCAGGTGTGGTTTTGCGTGGCGCACGGTTAACACTTGATTTAAAACGGGTATTACCCAAACCATGGAACCCGCCTTTTGCAACCAACAACACTTGGTCGTGCTCGGTAATTTCACCAATGAGTTCATCAGTTTCCAGATCATAGACTTTAACGCCTAGTGGCATCTCAACGGTTAAATGCTCGGCTGACTTGCCGCGTTTATTTTGGCCTTGACCAGGTTGGCCATTTTTAGCTCTGAATAAACGATTAAAACGAAATTCACTTAGCGTGTTAAGCCCTTCCTGACCACGAAAATACACATGACCACCGTCACCACCGTCACCACCGTCAGGACCACCATCAGGAATATATTTTTCCCTGCGAAAGCCCAAACAACCAGCGCCACCTTTGCCAGCTTCAACACGAATTGACGCAGAGTCAACAAATTTCATAATAAACCACTAAAATACAATGCGTGTATTATACCTTTTATCAATGAATCGAACTCTCTACAGCTTAGTCGGATATCTGCTATTACCAGTCATGGTGTTGCGCTTATTGGTAAAAGGCTTAAAAACACCTGCGTACCGACAAAGAATTTTTGAACGACTTGGGTTTATTAATAAAATTCCAGTGCCTATTATTTGGGTGCATTGTGTCTCGGTAGGTGAGTTTAGAGCAGCTACTGTGCTCATTGATCAACTAATTAAAAACTATCCTGATCATCGAGTTTTAGTAACTACCACTACACCGACTGGTTCACAAGCAGTACTTGAGCACTATCATAGCGAGGTTTTGCACTTTTATTTTCCGTTTGATTTGCCTTTGGTTATTAATCGTTATATTAAGCAAATCAACCCAGCAATTTGTCTTTTATTAGAAACAGAAATTTGGCCCAATCTTATCCATGCTTTAGATAAAAATAACATTCCAACTTTGTTAGTCAATGCCAGACTGTCACAACGATCATTAGAAAAATATCAAAAATTTGCACCGAATTTAGCTTGGAAAACTTTAAATAAATTTACAATAATCGCCACCCAAAATCAAAACTCTGCCAACCGATTTATTAAATTAGGCGCAGATACTGGCAAAGTCATTACCACAGGCAATATTAAATTTGACCAAAATCCTAGCACAGACAAAGCCATTAGTAAAAAATTAAAAACGATAATAGACAAACGCAAGATTGTGGTTTTTGCCAGTACACACAAAGGTGAAGAAGCGCAAATTATCGATGCCTATCTAAATCACAAAGATAATATCGATGCTTTATTGGTAATCGTTCCTAGGCATCCTGAGCGCTTCAATGAAGTCTATAAACTGGCACAAAAAAACCAGCTTAATATGGTTAAACGCTCAAGCAACAAATCCTGCAAAGACTGCGATTTACTATTGGGTGATTCAATGGGTGAAATGATGAATTACTTTGATATAGCGGATGTTGTGTTTATGGGTGGCAGCCTCAACAACACCGGTGGGCACAATATGCTTGAGCCTGCCGCCCTATCTAAGCCAATACTGTTTGGCCCGAATGTTTTTAACTTTGCTGAGATATCCTCTGATTTGTTAGAGCAAAACGGGGCGATTCAAGTAGCTAATGCCGATGATTTGTTTAAATCTATCATCCTGTTGCTTACAGATACAAAGACAGCAAAAACACTGGGTAAAAATGCCAATCAATATTTCAAATCTCAGCAAGGTGCGGTGGATAATTTAATCAAACAAGTTGGCTTATTTTTGCATTAAGTGTTGCCTAATAAAGCTGGCCGTTCTTTGATTGGCGTCTTTGGTTGCCAAGTCATCTGCAAAGGTTCTTACGTGTGACGGTCTAAAATCAAATCCTCTGCCTACACCTGGATAGATAATTAACTCAGCATCAACACCCTTGTCTTTTAATACGTCAATGCCTGCCATAATTGGACGTATTCTTTGATACTGATCATGCTCGCCAACAAAGACAAGTGTTGGCACATTCAGCGTATTTAGCTCAGGTGCATATTGGTAAATTTGCTTTACTTCAGGTGCATTTGGATCTTGCCAATGTGGATAGTAAGATACATAACAAGCTACTTTTTCATCTTGCTGATTATGTGTTACTAAAGCTTTTAAGGTCATGTAGCCACCACGTGTGTGTGATACAGTACAGGTTTTATTACCAATAATATCATCACGTTGTAGTAGCACGTCAATACCTTTAGCGACATGCTGATCATAAAGATAATTGTGCTCAATAGGAAATGGTGATTTCATATGAGTACCAAACATATCTGGCGCTAACACAATGAAACCACGCGCTGCTAAACGTTTAACCCTTGGCAATGTCCAAGCACCCAAACCACGACGCCCGTGCTGAAATAAGACAGGCAAATACTTGCCAGGTTTGGCGGGTTTAAATAAAAATGCCTCAACCTCAACACCGTCATCCATATAACTAATTTCCTCCATAGAGACTTCGTAGTTTTGAGGTGTGGGCAGTTGGCCTTCTTTCCACCAAGCATCATTCCACCAGCGTTTTTCCTTGTCTTGTGGGTAGTTAATCTCCACCCAGGGTTTTGAAGGGTGTGGCCCCGCAAAAGCAAAACTAGACAAAAGTAATAAAGTTAAAGAATAGACAAAGAACTTCATAATGTAAAAGAATAGTCAAGATATTAATTTGATTATACCTACTTTTAAAAATACAAAATTAAGCCAAAGAAATTATAATGAATACAATTAACTTACAAAATTTGGGAAATAATCGAAATGGGTTGTTGCAATACTAAAACTAATGAAAAAACACTGTGCTATTGTTTTAATATTAGTGAAAACGCCTATTTAGAGGCGTTAAAAGCCGGAAAAGGTGCCATTTTAAAGGATTTTGTGGTGTTTCAGACCAAACATAACTACTGCAACTGTGAAAATCTTAACCCTTCTAAGCAATGCTGCCTAAAAGAGTTTAAAAAAATAGAAATTTCGCAAATTTCTTAAATGGGTATTTAAGCACCCTCTTTCATGTAAATTTCAGAATCGTTCTGTAAAAACTCTTCGGATTTCTTATCCATTTCGATTTGAATAGCATTAATCTTAGAAATTTCCTCATCATCCATGGTTTTGATTTCTTGGGTGATTTTCATTGAACAAAACTTAGGGCCACACATTGAGCAAAAATGTGATGTCTTTGCTGCCTGTTTTGGCAAAGTCTCGTCATGATACTTGCGCGCTGTATCAGGATCTAAGCCCAAATTAAACTGATCTTCCCAACGGAATTCAAAGCGCGCCTTGGATAAGGCATTATCACGAATCTGTGCACCAGGATGACCCTTAGCAAGATCGGCCGCATGAGCGGCAATCTTATAAGCAATAATACCTTCTTTCACATCGTCCTGATTAGGTA
>CAZKWW010000083.1:0-5011 GCA_964556635.1 uncultured Candidatus Ruthturnera sp. | reverse complement strand
CTTAACAAAACGCATATACATTGGCATGAGCTCTTCGTTGTCTTCCATGATAAACACGCGCTTAGCATAAAGTTTGATGCCGCCTTTACGTTTTGGCTCCCACATGTCAAATGGTGCTTTAGAAGGGATGTATAGTAGCGAAGTGTAATCTAATTTACCTTCAACACGATTATGCATCTGAGTCAGCGGCGCTTCAAAATCGAAAGTTAATGATTTGTAAAACTCATCATAATCTTCTTGCTTAAGCTCTTTTTTATCTTGTGTCCAAAAAGCATTGGCTTTATTTACAGTTTCATATTCAATCGTATCATCGTCTTCTTCAGAAGATTTAATCATCATGATAGGCACAGTGATGTGGTCTGAATATTTTGAGATAATGCCGCGCAAGCGATAATCATCTAAAAACTCTTTTTCATCATCCTTGATGTGTAGTGTAATCGTGGTACCAAAATCTTCTACTGTCGTAGTTTCTAGTGAGTAGTCGCCTTTACCTTCTGATGACCAAACGGTGCCATCGGCTTTATCATCACCAGCCTTACGCGTGGTTAATGTGACCTCGTCAGCCACAATAAAGGCTGAGTAAAAACCCACACCAAACTGGCCAATTAAGTTGGAATCTTCCGCTTGTTTTTCATCCAAGTTTTGCAAGAATTTTTTAGTGCCAGAGTTGGCAATGGTGCCGATATTTTCCATTACTTCGTCTTGTGTCATGCCGATGCCGTTGTCACTAATGGTAATAGTGCCAGCCTCTTTATCTACATCCACATGAATTGTCAGTTCTTCTTTGCCTTCAACTAAAGCATCATTTGATAGCGATTCAAACTTAAGCTTATCAACTGCATCTGAGGCATTTGAGACCAATTCTCTTAAAAATATTTCTTTGTTAGAATACAAAGAGTGAATCATTAAATGTAGAAGTTGAGAAACCTCAGTTTGAAAAGCATGTGTTTGTTTTGTCGCCATTTGTTTATTCCTGTTTTGTGCGTAAAATACATTGATATGGGCAAAGTTATAAAAATCAAGTGAAAAAACAAATTACACAATTTCTGTTGTATTTACGTGTGGAACGACACTATGCAATCAATACCCAGCAAGCTTATCAGCGCGACTTACAACAACTACTAAGTTTTGCAAATCAGCAGGGGATAAACAGCTGGATGGATTTAAGTAGCGATCATCTGAATTTATTGGTGATGAAAATGCGACATGCTAATAGTAGTGGTCGTACCATTCGTCGTCATTTGTCTTCTATTCGTGGTTTTTTAGCCTACCTTGTTAATCAAAGTTATTTACCAAGTAATTGTGCACTGGGGCTGCAACCACCTAAGGTAAATCAAAATCTACCTAAAACATTGGATTATGATCAATTAACGCTCATGCTTAGCCCAAGGTCTAATTCGCTCCCAGAACTGCGTGATGTGGCTATTATTGAGGTAATCTACTCATGTGGGCTTCGCGTGTCAGAGTTGGTTAGTCTTGATGTGAATGACATTGATGCCGAGCAGGGTTTTTTAAAAGTAATGGGCAAGGGTGGTAAGATGCGCCACACCCCATTAGGCGAATCCGCGCAAAAGGCGATTGGTCATTATTTGCAAAAATCAGGCATTACTCAAGGCGCTTTATTTTTAAATAATCGGCAAGCCAGAATAAGCGTTAGAGCCATACAAGAAATGATCAAAAAGCGTGCACTTGAAGTTGGTATTAAAATTAACGTACACCCACATATATTACGCCATGCAGCAGCAACGCATTTTTTACAATCAAGTCATGATCTGCGCTCTGTACAAGCCTTTTTAGGACATGAGAGCATTAAGTCAACTCAGGTGTACACACATCTTGATTTTTTAGAGTTGTCTAAAGTGTATGACCAGTGCCATCCAAGAGCCAAAAAAACTTCATGAATTTTAAATCCAGATTAGCATCGCAACATTTAAAAGTAGGTGGGGTGATTTCACATCCAACTGACACCATTCAAGGTTTGGCTTGTTTGCCACGTTTTGAGCAAAGCATGCAGCGTATCTTACAGCTTAAGCGCCGCTCTACTAATAAAGGCATGATTTTGTTGGCCAATGATGTGAATCACTTTGCTAATTATGTGGCAGACGTATCACAACTAGATGAAATTAAAGTAGGTGATACACCGACAACTTATTTGCTTAAAGCTAATCAATATACATCCAGATTATTAACTGGCGAGTTTGATACTATTGCCCTTAGATTAACCAACAACCCTTTGATTGTAGAATTGTGTCAAGCAACAAGCAGTGCTTTGGTTTCTACCAGTGCAAATACCAGTGGTAAAAATAGTGCTACCAGTATTCTTGAATTAAATCGTTTTTTTAAGCAAGAATTAGACTTTATCATCGCACCACAAAACTATAATAAGCCATCGTCACAAATTATTAATCTACAAACTGGAGAACGTCTTAGATGAGTGAAAAAACAATGATCGATCAAGTTAAAGGCTACTTATTAAGCCTGCAACAAGATATTTGTGAGCAATTAGAACAAGTAGATGGCAAAGCTATTTTTATTAAAGATCAGTGGGAAAAGCCAGATAATAGTGGTCACGGTTTAACCAGAGTGCTTTCTGATGGTGCTGTGTTTGAACAGGCGGGTGTTAATTTTTCCATTGTACATGGTGATAATATGCCAGCTTCCGCCACAGCAATGCGTCCAGAGTTAGCAGGGCGAAGCTTTAGTGCTTTGGGTGTATCTTTAGTGATTCATCCTCACAACCCTTACGCGCCAACCTCACATGCGAATGTGCGTTTCTTTGTGGCAGAAAAAGATGGTGAAGACCCTATCTGGTGGTTTGGTGGTGGCTTTGATTTGACGCCTTACTATGGTTTTGATGAAGATGCGATTTCTTGGCATCAAACTGCCAAAGAGGCTTGTGATCCGTTTGGATTAGAGGTTTATCCAAAATACAAAAAATGGTGTGATGATTATTTTTACTTAAAGCACCGTGACGAGCAACGCGGTATTGGTGGTTTATTTTTTGATGATCTTAATGAGGGTAGTTTTGATCAATGTTTTGCTTTTATGCAAAGCGTGGGTAATAGCTACATTAAAGCTTATCGCCCCATTGTTGAACGCCGTAAAGACACACCATTTACTGACCAGCAAAGACAATTCCAGCTGTACCGTCGTGGCCGTTATGTCGAGTTTAATCTGGTTTATGATCGGGGTACTTTATTTGGCTTACAAACCGGTGGCCGTACCGAGTCAATTTTGATGTCGTTGCCGCCATTGGTGCGCTGGGAATATCAATACACACCAGAGGCAGAAACACCAGAATCTGAGCTGTATGAGCGCTATATCAAACCTCAAGATTGGTTAGGAATCAAGTAGTCTATATGCAACACCATATTGATGCTAAACGTCTATTGTGCCCCATGCCAGTAATACGTTTAGGTGAGATGATTGACGCCGTTAATGCTGACGATACCATTGAAATGCTAGCGACTGATCCGGGTGTTCTGCACGACATACCCGCTTGGTGTAAAGTGCACGGCCACAAAGTGCTTGAAATTAATGAAAAAACCGATGAGATTATTTTACTTGTAAAGAAAATAGGGTAGAATAACTCGCTGTTTTTATTGTAAATAACAGTTTTTCATAATATAGCAATAAAACCAACAAGATTTTGATCGCAATGGCGCGCTCTGTTTGACAATGATGGTCAGCAAATTAAATAGTTAAAAAATAGGAGAAGATATGTCTGCTAAAGATGTAATGAAGATGATGAAGGACAACGAAGTTAAATTCGTTGATTTCCGTTTTACTGATACCAAAGGTAAAGAACAGCACGTAAGTGTGCCAGCACACACAATTGATGCTGACAAATTAGAAGAAGGTCAAATGTTTGACGGTTCTTCAATCGCCGGTTGGAAGCCGATTAACGAATCTGACATGATTATGAAGCCAGATACGACAACCGCTGTAATGGACCCGTTTACTGAAGAGTCAACTCTAAATATTACTTGTGATATTATTGAGTCAAACGATATGAAGGGTTATGAGAAAGATCCTCGTTCAATCGCAAAGCGTGCTGAAGCATACTTAAACGAAACAGGCATTGGAGATACAGCTTATTTTGGTAATGAGCCTGAATTTTTTATTTTTGATAATGTTAAGTGGGATACAGGCTTTGGTTTAGGAAAGGCGTTCTATGAAATTCATTCTGAAGAAGCTGATTGGGAGTCTGGTTCTGATTTAGAGGGTGGCAACAAAGGTCATCGTCCTAGAATTAAAGGCGGTTACTTCCCAGTTCCTCCAGTAGATTCTCTACATGATTTACGTGCTCAAATGTGTTTAGCAATCGAAGATATGGGTGTAACGACTGAAGTACATCACCACGAAGTAGGTACTGCTGGTCAGTGTGAGATTGGCGCATTGTTTAACACCATGGTTAAGAAAGCTGACGAAACTCAAATTCTTAAATACTGTGTACATAATGTAGCACATGTATACGGCAAGACTGCAACATTCATGCCTAAACCTATCGCTGTAGATAATGGTAATGGTATGCACGTTCACCAGTCAATTGCTAAAAATGGTAAAAATTTATTTGATGGTGACGAATACGGTAACTTGAGTGAAATGGCACTACATTATATTGGTGGTATCATCAAGCATGCTCAAGCTCTAAATGCATTCACTAACTCTTCAACTAACTCTTACAAGCGTTTGGTTCCAGGTTTTGAAGCACCAGAGATGTTGGCTTATTCAGCTAAGAATCGTTCAGCTGCAATTCGTATTCCATTTGTGTCTAATCCAAAAGGTCGTCGTATTGAGGTTCGTTTCCCAGATCCAACTGCTAACCCATACTTAGCATTCGCTGCAATGTTGATGGCTGGCCTTGATGGTATTAAAAACAAGATTGACCCAGGTAAGCCAGGTGATGAAGATTTATATGAATTAACTGAAAAAGAAAAGGATGCTATTCCTAAAGTTTGTAGTTCATTAGATCAAGCATTACATGCATTAGATAAAGATCGTGAGTTCT
>CAZKWW010000082.1:0-5015 GCA_964556635.1 uncultured Candidatus Ruthturnera sp. | reverse complement strand
CTCGGTTTATATTTTTTTTTATATCTTATAATATTTTCTATTTTTTTTATTTTACAAAGATATAAGTTGGTTTTTTTACGTGTGCAAATTATTCTTGGTGGCTGGACAAGCACCAATTACGCAGCACTATCTTGTGGCGAAGAATTTCCAACATGTTTAGGCTCTTGGTGGCCAGAGATGGACTTTACACGAGCACTATACTGGGGGCCACTAGGCGTTGACTATGAATATGGTGTATTGGAGAACACAGCGCGTGCAGGCATTCAGATGATGCACCGTATTGGCGCGCTAGTGACGACAGTTTTAATTGTTGCGCTTATTTATTTGTTTAGGGGTTATACGCACTTAAAATCAAACTTGTTATTAATTGGTGGCTTGTTAATCGCACAAGTAACCTTAGGTATTTTAAATGTAATGCTGTCAATTCCTATGGTTATTGCGGTACTACATAACGCAGTTGCGTTATTATTATTACTCAGCCTTATTGCATTAACGCATAAAATATTTAAAACGTCTGCATAAGCAGAATAAACAAAACCGAAGGGGAGAGCGGTGAAAAATTTTATTGAAAATGATCACGCATGTAGTGATGAAAAATTTGAAACCTGTACGGGTAAAGGGAGATGTGTGCAAATAAAAAAGACGCGTAATAGCATTATATGGCTGGGTGTTGCCATGGTTGTGCTGGCCTATCTTTTGCTGATTCCTGGTGCCAACAAAATTAAAGAACTGTCTAAACAAGTTAGCCCTGCTGCCTCCTTGTATTCTAACCCAAAATCGCTACAAGGAAAGTTTGGATTAATTGACGATAAGCACAACACCGTGTTGCTATCTGAAGTGGCAAAGAAAAAATGGTCAATTTTGTACTTTGGTTACGCTTCATGCCCAGATGTGTGCCCAACTGACTTGGCAACATTAAACCAGACACTTGGCATGATGAAACACGCTAATAAGCTTCAAGTGGTATTTGTATCCGTTGACCCAAAACGCGATGTGGGCAATCTAGATGCTTTTACTAAACGCTTTAATACTAACTTTATCGGCCTAAGTGCTGAAGATGAAGTATTGGCCAATATGACAAAAGCATTAGGGGTTTATCACGAAGTAGAGAAGACCAAACAAAAGGCTTTGACAGAAGATCATAGCAAGCACAAAAAAATGACGAAAAAGCATGATGGCCACAAAGACATGAAAATGCCAATGAAGATGAGCAACAACTATCTCATTAATCACACAGCGAGTTACTTGTTGTTAAACCCTGATCTTGAATTAACCGGTTTGCTGACTAACCCACACCATGCGCCAAAAATGGCAAAGGCGTTAGACTTGATTATTGAAACGCTAGACTAAATTACCTAAGCCGGCATGGCGAGCTTTACCACTGCAATAACCAGTGCAATAAAAGCCACTGTCATTACCAAACCAACAATAATATAAGGCCATGGGCCTTGTTTTTCAGTGCGCTCGAAGTCTTTAACAAGGTCTTCTTTTTTACCGACACCAATCATCGCTGAAGTGACTGCTTTAAATACTTGCCCTAATCCTTTCATAATCTCTCCCCGTTTATAGTCTTATGAGGTAGTAGTGATCTACCAATAGTGCAACAAATAATAACATTAAATAGTTAACGGAAAACATAAATGTACGCCAAGCGATTTTGTTATCATCCGGGTTTTTGTAAATTTTGATTGAGTAAGCCAAAAATATTAAGCCCAAAATCAAGGCTGAAACCAAATAAATCAGACCAGACATGCCTGCCAAGTAAGGCAGTAATGTTACTAACAATAACAACACCGTATAGAGCAAAATTTGCATGCGCGTATAGGCCAGGCCATGTGTTACTGGCAACATTGGCACATCCACTTTTTTGTATTCTTCAACACGATAAATGGCGAGCGCCCAAAAGTGTGGTGGCGTCCAAATAAACACAATTAAAAATAGTAGTAGTGCGTACTCAATACCTTGTGTGCCTGAAATAGAAGTCCAGCCTAGTATGGGCGGTGCGGCGCCCGCTGCGCCACCAATCACAATATTTTGTGGGGTGGCGCGCTTTAAATACATGGTATAGATAACTGCATAACCGATTAGGGAAATAAAGGTGAGTGCCATGGTAATGGTATTAACAAATAACTGCAAAATACCTAAACCAATTACACCTAAAAACACACCCCAAACTAACGCTTGATTACGACTCACCTTGCCTTGCGGCAGTGGACGCTGATCAGTGCGTGACATTTGGATGTCGATTTGCTCATCAACAATATGATTAAACACCGCCGCTGAAGCGGACGCCATAGAAATACCAACCGACGCTGCTAATACTAACATTGCATCTGGTAGGTATGGCGCAGGCACCGCCAAAAACATACCAACCACAGCCGTTAGCAAAATAAGTGCGACGACTTTAAGCTTGCATAGGCCGAGCAAATCACTTAATGAAGGCATCATAGTCTCCGATTAACCAATACGAGAATATTTAAACAAGCGCTCTAAGTCTTTAATAACGCGCTTAATAACCAAATCTTGTGGGTTGTAATGCAACATCACATTACCCAACGGATCAATCAAAAATAAAGAATTGTTTGGAAATTTGTTTAGCTGTTGACTCAGCGCCTCACTTGGGTTGGCAATCAATGTGCCCGGATCTTGTAAATCAGTTGTGCCATTAATTAACAATAGTCGTTGAATACGACGCATGTCTTCATTCATTAAAATACGAATGGTTTTCATGTCTTTTAGTGTGTTTTTACAACTGTCATCACAGGTGTTGGTCACATAGGCTAGTGTCCATAAGCCTTGTAAATCACCTTGGGTTTTTTTAGAAAAAATCACGTCTTGTTTTTCGGTGGTAATAACAGGATTAACAAACTCTCCGTAATTAACGGTTGTACCAGTAAATGCTGTTGGATTCCAGTAGAAAAACGCTGTACCAAGCGCAATTGGTAAGATAAACGAAGCCAACAACACCCATAATTCTTTTTTAGAATTCATAAAAAACCTTGTTTTGCAAAGCGCGCAATGATACGCTTAAGCTGTTAAAAAATCAATTTTGTCGGTATTACAACCTGACTTCAATGCCATTTTTTTGCATGGCAAGCTTTGCTTCGGTCACTGTGTACTCGCCGAAATGGAAAATACTCGCCGCTAAAACTGCATCTGCGCCGCCCTGAATCACACCCTGTGACAAATGATCTAAATTGCCCACACCACCCGAAGCAATCACCGGCACGTCAACTGCATCAGAAACCGCCTTGGTCAAAGGCAAATCAAAGCCGGTTTTAACACCGTCACAATCCATCGAGGTTAATAGCACTTCACCTGCGCCATGCTCGCCTTCGGTCATTTTCACTGCCCACTGGACAGCATCAATACCGGTTGGTTTGCGCCCGCCATGGGTAAAAATCTCCCACTTCGGTGGGTTGCTTGATACTTGCTTAGCATCAATGGCAATCACAATGCATTGGGAGCCAAACTTTGCGCTAAGCTCGTTAATTAAATCTGGGTTAAAAATAGCGGCTGAGTTCACGGCTACTTTATCAGCCCCTGCGTTTAGCATAATGCGTACGTCTTCGGGTTTTCGAATGCCACCGCCAACCGTCAGTGGAATAAACACTTGTTCAGCAATGCTTTCTACCATGTGTACGGTGGTATCACGCCCTTCATGGGAAGCGGTAATATCTAAAAAAGTAATTTCATCAGCACCTTCAAGATCGTAGCGCTTGGCCACTTCAACTGGATCACCAGCGTCTTTAATGTCAACAAACTGTACACCTTTAACCACGCGGCCATCACGCACATCAAGACAAGGAATAATTCTTTTAGCTAAACTCATAGATGAGAATTTTACCGCAGTAGGTATAATCTGTGAGAAATATGAATATTCCAAAACACATTGCAATTATTATGGATGGCAACGGCCGTTGGGCGTCAAAACGCTTCTTGCCTCGCATTCAAGGACATCAAAAAGGCGTTAAAGCGGTGCGCGAGGTGGTGAAACATTGTGGCAAGCTGGGGATTGAAACACTTACCTTATTCGCCTTTAGCAGTGAAAACAAAAACCGTTCAACCGAAGAAGTATCTTTATTGTTTAAGTTGTTTTTAAGTGTTTTAAAACAAGAAACCAACAAACTTAACAAACACAACGTCAGACTCAAAATTATTGGCGATATGGGTCTGTTCCCTCAAGAAGTGCAGCAAACAGCCACTGATGCGCAAGCACTATTGGCCAACAACACCGGATTAACGCTAGTGATTGCCGCCAACTACGGTGGGCAGTGGGATATTGCCCAAGCAGCACAACAAGTCGCTAAACAAGCAGCCAGTGGCAAAGTGAATGCTGACGATATTAACATTGAGTCTTTTGCTCAATATTTGTCTTTAGCAGACCAGCCCAAAGTTGACCTGTTGATTCGCACCAGTGGCGAGCTTAGAATTAGCAACTTTCTATTATGGGATATCGCTTACAGCGAGCTGTACTTTACCGACACGCTGTGGCCAGACTTTAGCCCGGCAGAACTAGACAAAGCCATCGAGGATTTTAATCATCGTGATCGCCGCTTTGGTGCTCGCAAGAACAAAGCATGCTAAGTGGAATGACACAAAGAATTGTCACTGCGCTGATTTTAGCGCCTGCTTTTATTTGGGCAATATTTACCTTGCCTGCGCCTTATTTTTCTTACTTATTGTTGGTTTTTGTTGCACTGGGCGCTTGGGAGTTTTCACGGTTAATTAAAATCAACAAGCCGATTGGCAGAGCATTAATAACGCTATTTATTGTTGGTTGTGCTTTGGTTGCAAACAACCACGAAGACAATCTATACACCTTGCTTTATGTTTCTGCTGCTTGGTGGGGGTTAAATTTATTTTGGGTATTGAGCTACCCAAATCACACGCAAACTTGGTTTGGCTCTGGCATTATTCGAGTGATGAGCGGCGTGTTGTTGCTGGTGCCTATGTGGGTAGCATTGGTCAACCTGCAATCGCAATATGGTGCTTCTTATTTCTTGCTATTAATG
>CAZKWW010000081.1:3319-5054 GCA_964556635.1 uncultured Candidatus Ruthturnera sp. | reverse complement strand
GCAGCCATTTACGCCATGATTGGCGCGACTGCATTGCAAATGTTAATTACGCGTTTGCAAACTGGTAAGTTTGAAAAAACACACTTAATTACTTTTGGCTTATTAGTGGTGTTTGGTGGTATTACGTTGGCGATTAAAGATCCTGCTTTTATTATGTGGAAGGTAAGCGTGTTGTATGTTGTCTTTGCATTGGCATTAATACTCAGTATGTGGATTGGTGAAAAAACACTCTTGCAACGCATGCTTGGTAAAGAAATGCAGTTGCCCGCACAAGTATGGAATCAGCTGACCTGGTTTTGGGGAATTGGTTTTAGTGGTATTGCTTTGGTAAATGCCTATTATGTTGATATTGCATTAAGCACACGAAATTCGCTATTTGGCGCATCAACATTAGATTCCAAGGTTGAGTTAACTGAACTAGATTGTGCGTCAACCGCGGTAGAGCGGCTTTGTCTCGCAGCACAGCAAAGCGAGGAGTCTTGGGTTAATTTCAAGTTGTTTGGCACCATGGGCCTGACTTTTGCGCTCATTATTGTGACAGTCATTTTTATTTCAAAATATCTTAAAGAGGATAAGGCATCATGAAACACACACCTTTATATCAAGCGCATATCGATGCCGGTGGAAAAATGGTTGACTTTGGTGGCTGGGAAATGCCGCTAAATTACGGATCGCAAATCCAGGAGCATCACCAAGTGCGTAACGATGTTGGCATGTTTGATGTTTCACACATGACTACAGTTGATTTTAAAGGTGCAGAGGCTAAAAAATTTCTACAAACATTAATTGCAAACGATGTTGATAAATTAAAGATAGCAGGCAAAGCGTTATATAGCTGCATGCTTAATAAAACTGGTGGTGTGGTAGATGATTTGATTGTCTATTATCAAGATGATGAAAACTATCGCATGGTGATTAATGCGGGCACTACTGAAAAAGACATTGCTTGGATTAACGCTCAAGCTGAAGGTTTTGATGTGGCTGTTGAGCCTAAGCTAGACTTAGCTATGATTGCCGTACAAGGTCCTAATGCTCGTCAAAAAGTTTATAAAGCGATTCCCGGTGTTGAAGATGTCGCCGGAGAATTAAAACCATTTAACTCAGCAAGCCTTGGCGGCTTGTTTATTGCGCGTACCGGCTATACCGGTGAAGATGGTTTTGAGATTATGTTGCCAGAAAAATCAGCTGAATTTACTTGGAAAATGTTGATGGAAGTTGGCGTTAAACCTTGTGGTTTGGGTGCGCGTGATACTTTGCGTCTAGAAGCAGGCATGAGCCTATATGGCTCTGAAATGAATGATGAAGTCTCACCACTTGAGGCAGCACTAACTTGGACGGTTGATTTAACCGATGAAGACCGTCGTTTTGTCGGCCGTGATGCGTTGGAAGCGTTAAAAGACAAAGGTGCTAACAACACCATTGTGGGCTTAGTGTTAGAAGGTAGGGGCGTGATTCGTGATCACCAAAAAGTAGTGACTAACAATGGCGAAGGCGAAGTAACCTCAGGCACTTTTTCACCAACCATGAATAAAGCCATTGCACTCGCAAGTGTACCAAAAGGCAGTGAAGGTTTATGTGAAATCGAGATGCGAAACAAAATGGTTTCGGCTAAAATAGTTAAACCACCATTTGTGAGAAATGGCAAAGTATTAGTTTAAAAAAATATTAATTAACAGGAGTTTGCAAGTAATTTTCTTTTCTACAAGGCAAAATTTCAAAATGTGAAAGAGTGTCG
>CAZKWW010000081.1:1445-3309 GCA_964556635.1 uncultured Candidatus Ruthturnera sp. | reverse complement strand
AATGAATATTTTTAAAATTTAACACAGTAGAAAATAAAAAGACGCAGTCAAGACTATGAGTGAAGTAAGAGATGATAGGCAGTATACAGAGACCCACGAGTGGATTTTAGACAACGGCGATGGCACTTATACCATGGGTATTTCTGACCATGCTCAAGCCTTATTAGGCGACATGGTTTATGTTGAATTACCAAGTGAAGGTGATGAGGCTTCTGCTGAAGACGAATTTTGTGTGGTTGAATCTGTAAAAGCGGCGAGTGGTGTTTATGCGCCTGCTGACCTTGAAGTGGTCGAAGCTAACGAAGCGCTTGATGATGAGCCCGAACTGGTTAACTCAAGCTGCTACGATGATGGTTGGTTGGTTAAGTTTAAATCCGATGGTATTGACGGCCTAATGGATGTACAAGCTTACGCCGAAACACTAGACTAACGAAAATCCATTGATTAATTCACTGGTTGCTTTTAAAGGCAAAGCAGCACGTATTGCTGGGCAAAATACTCACAAATTCGAATTAGAATTTGCAGACGGGTCAACTCGTAAAGTACGAGAAAAAGATTTTCGCTTTATTCATCCTGAATTTACACAAGTGAATGATCGCTGCTCACAAGCAGATATTGCAGTACTGGATGATTTTCAAGAAGAAGTTTTAACCCTGCAAGAAGTCACCGAATGGCTATTTGATGAATACACCGCACAAAGCGCATGGTGTACTTGCTTATTAGTCGAAGATGGATTGTACTTTTACTGGCAAAAAGACAAAATTTATGTGCGTCCTGCTGATCAAGTGGCCGGCATTCAAGCTAAGCGTGATGCCGAAGCTCTAGAGGCGCAAACACTAGCACATTGTGTTGACAATATTGCTAACAATACCTTTGACGAGCAAGACTTGCCTTTTATTAAAGACATTGAAAAAGTTGCGCTTAATCAGTCTAAACACGCCAAAATACTCGCTCATATTGGTGTTGAAAACACGCCAGAAGCAGCTTATACGCTCTTATTAAAGCTCAAATATTTTGAGCAAACGTTTAATCCGTATCCTGCGCGCCATGGCATTCCTAATGATGTGGATATTGATGCCGAAATGCTTGAGGTTGAACGTATTGATTTAACCCATTTAAACAGTTATGCGATTGACAACACTGGCTCGAATGATGCTGATGACGCCATTAGTATTGATGGCGATAAAGTTTGGATTCATATTGCTGACGTCTCAGCTGTTGTTGCGCCAGGCTCAGAGTTAGATTTATACGCACAAGAAAGAGCTTCTAATCTGTACTTGCCGGATCAAATACTGCACATGTTGCCGACTTCGATTACCAAGTTATGTGCACTGGGTTTGAATGAAACCTCAAGTGCTTTATCAGTTGGGTTTGTGATGAAAGATCAACAGATGCAAGACATTGAGGTGATTCATAGTACGATTAAAGTTACCAATATTAGTTACGATGATGCCGATAAGATCTTAGAATCCAATGAAGATTTGGCAAAATTACAAATCCTGGTAGAACAACATAAAAACTATCGAAACAGCAATGGCGCTATCAGTTTGAATTTGCCTAGAGTAGATGTAAGATTTAAAGAAGGGCAGATAAAAATCTCAGATCAGACTAGTAGCCCTTCGAGAGAATTGGTAGCCGAGCTAATGATTATGGCTGGTAGAGTGATTGCACTGTTTGCACAAGACAATGATATTGTGATGCCTTATGCTGTTCAAGATGAGGGTGAATTCCCGCAAGAAACACTGGACAATAAAGATAATCTCACCATGTCTGAATCATTTGCTGCTACTAAGTGTTTTAAACGCTCGGCTACCTCTACTAAACCACTACTTCATTATGGTTTAGGGCTTGATGCCTACCTTCG
>CAZKWW010000081.1:0-1435 GCA_964556635.1 uncultured Candidatus Ruthturnera sp. | reverse complement strand
ACTAGCCCACTAAGACGATATTTTGATTTATTGGCACACCAGCAATTATCAAGCTTTATTTTGGGCAAGTCAACGCTAGAAAAAGATCGTGTTAAAGAAATTATTGGCATCACCAATGCGGCAATGCCTGATGTTGGTAAGGCCACACGTGCTAGTAATGATCACTACAAATGTTTATATTTAATCCAAAATCCTAATTGGCAGGGCGAAGGTGTGGTGGTTGATACACGTGGCGACAAAGCGTTATTTATGATTCCTGAAATTGGCATGATGACACAAATCAAATTCAAAAACTTACCTGAATTAGATGAGAAAGTATTGCTTAAAGTCGGTAGTGTTGACTTGGTTGAGCGTTTAGTGAATTTCAAGCCAGCTTAGTTTGCCATTAAGCTGAATAGCATTACCCGTATCATTTGACCAATCGCCCAAAACATAACGGGTAAATTGCTTTTCAACATGCGTATTTTGACGATGCGTGTGTCCGTGAATCAAATTAGCATCTGGGTATTTCTTCATTAATGCCATAACAGCACCTGGATTAACATCCATAATCTCACGTGTTTTGTATTGTTGCGCTTTAACACTTTTCTTTCGTAGTTGCCCCGCTAGTCTTAGGCGCATTTTTTTCGGCAAACGTAAGAAAATAAATTTTGTAATCAGGTGTTGTAAAATACTTTTAAGCTGTTGATAGCCCTTGTCGTCTGTACACAATTCGTCGCCATGCGTGAGTACATATTGTTCAGCATCAGACTCAAGCAAATAAGGCGAATCAATCAAAGTTATCCCAGTTTGTTTGGCGAATTCATCACCCAACAAAAAATCACGATTGCCCGTCATTACAAAAATCTGAGTTGTGGCACTGAGAGTTTTTAGTTCAGAAATAATGACTGAATAATCATTAAGTGATAAGTCATCACCCAGCCAAGTGTTAAACAAATCTCCCAAGATGAAAAGTTGATCAACTTGCGCGGCTTGCTCTTGGCAAAATTTAACAAATAAATTGGTTTTATCCATCTCGCCAGAGACGAGATGTAAGTCCGCAATAATTAGCGAACTAGGCATAATTATTGAATGTAAGCTTTAGTAATGGTCACCGCATCATTTGGCACATCTGCGTGACCACCATGATTGCCTGTAGCCACTAAGCCAATTTTATCAACAACATCTTGGCCTTTGGTCACTTCACCAAATACACAGTAGCCCCAGCCATCTTGACCTGGGTAATCTAAAAATCCATTATCAGATGTATTGATAAAAAATTGTGAGCTAGCTGAATGTGGCGCCATAGTTCTGGCCATTGCTAAGGTGTACTTGGCATTTTTTAAACCATTATTCGCTTCATTTTCAATTTCTGCTTTAGTAGACTTTTGATTCATATCTTCTGTAAAACCACCACCTTGAATCATAAAATCTTTAATCACGCGATGGAAAATTG
>CAZKWW010000080.1:0-5058 GCA_964556635.1 uncultured Candidatus Ruthturnera sp. | reverse complement strand
ACGAGTCACTCCTAAACGAATTGCACCCGCTTGACCTGTGTCGCCACCACCACTTACCATGATGTTGAAATCAAACTTATCTCTCATTTCAACCGTGTCTAATGGTTGGTTGATAATCATTGAAGAAGTTTCACGACCAAAATATTCGCTCATTGGACGTTTGTTTACTGTAAATACGCCTTTACCTTTAGTCATGTAAACACGAGCTACTGATGTTTTTCTTCTGCCTGTTGCGTAAAAAGTTTCTGTCTTTGCCATAATAATCTTGCCTTAAATATCTAAAATCAAATTTCTAAAAGTTGTGGCTGTTGCGCACCATGTGTGTGCTCAGAACCTGAAAATACTTTCATTTTTCTAAACATGTCTCTACCTAATGGACCTTTTGGCAACATGCCTTTAACTGCCTTATTGATGATCTCTTCAGGCTTTTTAGCTTGTAAATCTTTGAATGCAACTGATTTTAAACTACCAACATAACCTGTGTGGTGATGGTACATTTTGTCATCAAATTTGTTGCCTGTTACTTTTACTTTTTCAGCATTAACGATAACGATATAGTCGCCTGTATCAGTATGTGGTGTGTACTCAGCCTTATGCTTGCCACGAAGACGAGAAGCAACCTCTGTTGCTAAACGACCTAGTGTTTTGCCATCGGCGTCCACTAATAACCAATCTCTTTTTACTTCATGTGCTTTAGCGCTAAATGTTTTCATAATTTGTTAAATCTATCTACGTGCAGAATAATCGGACTATTATAATCACTTTTTAATTTGATTGGAAGCTTATCACGTAATTTTAACAAGAAAAACTTAATCTCAAACATACGCTTTGAATGGTGATTATGATAAGATTTAATAAATATGATTAACTCGCACGCACATCTAGATTTTGACGACATGAATGCAATTGCCGAAAATGCGGTAGCAATTGTGCCAAGTATTGGCAAACAAAATTGGATTGATGTACAAATGTACCCGTACTTTTCACTAGGTATTCACCCATGGCTGGCAGAGGCACACACACAACACGACTTAGACCATTTGGAATATCTAATTAAGTGCAATAATCCCGTTGCTATTGGTGAATGTGGATTGGATTATATTAAAGAAATTGACAAAAAAACACAATTGCACTTCTTTACATCTCAGCTATCAATGGCAGAAAAGTATGGATTACCTGTGGTAATTCATGCGGTCAAATCCACAGAAGATGTCATTTTTCTTTTGAAAAAACACCCTAAGATCAAAGGCGAAATCCATGGTTTCTCCGGTAGTGAAACCCAAGCTCAATTACTAACAAGAATGGGTTTTTACTTGGGGTTTGGCATGCAGATCACTAATCAAAAATCAACAAGGCTACGACAAATTGTCAAAAATTGCCCTTTAGAATTTATTCTCATAGAAACTGACGATCACTCTAACCCTAATGAACTAGGATTGGTTGCTCAAGCGATTGCCGAACTCAAACAAATATCACTCGATGAGGTGGTTATGCAATGTGATAATAACGCAATCAATCTATTTAATTTAAAATAGCACCGAAGAAAGGGAAAAGACGAAGAAAAAAATGGCTGGAAGTTGTGCACGTACTGAAATTCTATTAGGTCAAGAGGGGTTAGCTCGCTTAGCCGAGTCTCATGTTTTAATTGCTGGTGTTGGTGGTGTTGGTGGTGCTTGCGCAGAAGCACTGTGTCGTGCAGGTGTAGGCACATTAACACTGGTTGATTTTGACATTGTAGAAAAAACTGATCTTAACCGACAAGTGATTGCGCTTAATTCAACCTTAGGTATGAAAAAAACAGAGGTTTTAGAGCAAAGATTACATGATATTAACCCAGATACCATTATCATCAAACGCAATGAGTTTATCGATCGAGATAAGGCTGAGGCTATTGCTGTTGAAGATAATCTTGATTTTGTGGCAGATTGTATTGATGCAATCGCCTATAAAACCGTGCTTATTGATAGTTGTAATAAATCTGGCAAGCCAATTATCTCTAGTATGGGTGCTGGTGGAAGATTAGACCCAACTCAGGTAAAAATCTCACGTATGGACAAGACTGAAAATTGCGCCTTAGCCAGAGAAATGCGCAAACAGCTTAGACGTATTCGGGCCTCGCTAAAATTTCCAGTGGTACATTCTACCGAAGTACAAATCAAAGCCTTGCCACACCAAGAAGTGATGGCAACTGACACCGCGCCTGCTGGCAGACCCAGAGCAGTTAATGGCGCCATTTCTTATATGCCGAATATTTTTGGGCTAATGATGGCAGGACATATTATCCAAACCCTATTAAAATCTTAACGGAGGAAAGCAAGGCTTTCCTCCAAAAAAACAAGGAGAAATAAAAATGGTTAGTACCGAGACCCCAGTTTGCGACTTTAATATACCTGCAATTGATTTCAACCTTAAAGGTGTCGACGGAAAAATGCACAACTTAGACAGTTGCAAAGGTGAAAATGGTCTATTGGTGATGTTTATTTGTAATCATTGTCCGTATGTGAAAGCCATTATTGATCGCATTATTCGTGACACAAAAGCACTCGAAGCAATGGGCCTTAATGCTGTTGCCATCATGTCAAATAATCCGGATGAATACGAAGCAGACTCTTTTGAAAATATGCAAAAAATTGCTAACGAAATGAATTTTCCGTTTCCTTATTTAATCGACGAAACACAAGAGGTTGCCAAGGCCTATGGCGCTGTTTGTACGCCAGACTTCTTTGGTTACAATGCAAATCTAGAACTACAATATCGCGGCCGACTCGACGCATCACGCAAAGAAAGTGCAGCAGACGATGTAAAACGTGATTTATTTGATGCCATGAGTCAAGTAGCCACAACCGGCCAAGGCCCAACCGATCAAGTTCCATCAATGGGATGTTCTATCAAATGGTACTAGTTTATTTAATATAATAAAAAACTAATATAGGACGATTCAAGTATAATTGCGGTCTTTGTCTGTAACCAAAGCCTCATGTCTGAAAACAAACCCAACGATAATTCTCAAGCTAAATTTAGCGACTTAGGATTATCTAAATCCATCTTAAACGTGCTGGATTCCATTGGTTACGAAACACCATCCCCTATCCAACAACAATGTATCACTCACCTTTTAAATGGCGAAGATATCATTGGTCAAGCACAAACAGGTACTGGCAAAACTGCCGCTTTCGCCCTGCCGCTTTTAGATAAGATTGATCTTAGCCTTAACGCTCCTCAGTTATTGATTTTGGCGCCAACTCGCGAACTGGCTATCCAAGTTTCAGAAGCCGTACAAACTTATGCTAGAGGTATGAAAGGTTTCCACGTGTTGCCAATTTATGGTGGGCAGTCTTATGATATTCAACTAAGACCTTTGAAACGTGGCGTACATTGTGTTGTTGGCACGCCAGGGCGTGTGATGGATCACATCAAAAAAGGCACACTAAAACTTGATAATCTTAAATCGTTTGTTTTAGATGAGGCTGATGAAATGCTCAAAATGGGCTTTATTGATGATATCAAATGGGTAATGGAGCGCATTCCTGAACAACGTCAAATCGCGCTCTTTTCAGCCACCATGCCAAACGTGATTAAAAAAGTTGCTGAAAAATTCTTAAACCAGCCAAAAATTGTCAAAATCAAGGCGAAAACAGAAACAGCAACCACCATCACCCAAAAATACATGTTGATTGATGGCAGACAAAAACTCGACGCGTTAACGCGTATTTTAGAAGTGACTGAGTTCGATGCAATGATTGTCTTTGTTAGGACCAAAACACTCACTGTTGAATTATCAGAAAAACTTTCTGCTCGCGGTTTTTCAGCGGATGCTATTAATGGCGATATCCAGCAAAATCAACGTGAACGTATCATTAATAATTTTAAAAAATCTAAGATTGATATTTTGATTGCAACTGATGTTGCTGCTCGTGGCCTAGATGTAGAGCGTATCTCTCATGTGATGAACTACGACATCCCTCAAGATGCTGAATCTTATGTGCATCGTATTGGTCGTACTGGCCGTGCAGGTAGATCAGGTGAGGCGATTTTATTTGTCTCTCATCGTGAACGTCGCATGCTTAAAACCATTGAACGCGTTACTCGTCAAACCATTGAGCCTATCGAATTACCAAGTGCCAAGATTATCAATGAAAAACGTATCGAAACGTTCAAGCGAAGAATTACTGAAACGCTCAACAATCAAGATTTAACTATTTTTGAGAAACTCATTAACGAGTATCAAGATAGCAATGAAGAAGTTAGCCATCTAAAAATATCTGCAGCATTGGCGCTGATTGCACAAGGTAATGAGCCGCTATTATTGTCTGAAAAAGAACCTAGTTTTGGCAAAGACCAAATACCAGGTGCAGAGAAAAACATCCCAACCAAAGCCAACTCATTAAAAGAATTTCCACAAATACCGATGAAACGCTATCGTATTGAGGTGGGCAATAATAACAACGTTAAGCCCGGTAATATTCTAGGCGCTGTTGCCAATGAAGCAGATATGGACAGTGAATATATTGGCTCTATTCAAATTTTTGACAATTTTTCAACCATTGATTTGCCAGATGAAATGCCAGATGAAGTTTTTAAACTTTTACAAAAAACAGTGGTTAATGGCAATCGACTCAACATTGCTGAGTTAACAGAAAAAAACAATACAGCAACTGTTGGTGGTAAAAAACGAAAGCGTAACTTTGGTAGAGGCAAATTTGCCAGAGGTGGTCGCAACGATAGACGCAGTAGCAGAGGTGCTAGTAACAACAGACGAGGTAAAAAACCTAAATTCTCTCGCTCAAAAAATAACCAATAACTTGTAAAAAAATATTAATATAAATTTCCTTACATAAGCATTTTAACTAGCGTTAAAATAGCAATCGCTGGTAAAGAATACAGCTACTATTTATATTTTGTTGTTTGAACTTTTTTAAGTTTCTCTAAGTTATAAAAGTGGTCTATTTTTTCGGTAATTTTTTAAACTTATAGGAGACATAATGTCTACAACAGGAAAAGTCAAATGGTTTGACGCAAAAAAAGGTTTTGGTTTTATTGAGCAAGAAAGTGGTGACG
>CAZKWW010000079.1:0-5103 GCA_964556635.1 uncultured Candidatus Ruthturnera sp. | reverse complement strand
CTTTAATGGAGCTTAGCAACACACTAGGAAAATTTAACGCCACTGACGAGTCTTCTATGGCGGTACGCGCTGAATCTATCAATATTATCTTAAAAGCGCTCAGCCCAATCACACCGCACATTTGCCATTATTTATGGAATGCATTGGGTAACGAGACAGCCATTATTAACGAAGCCTGGCCAAGCCTTGACGAGACGGCGCTAGCGCAAGACGAGGTACAAATTATTGTTCAAGTCAATGGAAAGTTACGCGCAAAACTTATGCTGGATGCCGATATGGACAAATCACAAGTAGAAGATCGGGCTTTGGCTGATGAAAATGTGGCTAAGTTTACTGAAGGGAAAAACGTGGTCAAGGTGATTGTGGTACCAAATAAATTGGTTAATATTGTTATTAAATAAATACCGTCAAACCCAACCCTATTACTGCACAAACGCCTAAAACAGGCATAATGCCAACCTTAAATCGGTACATTGCAACAAAGGCCGCCACACCAATTAATATCGCAACATAATCTAGACCGCCGCTTTCTAAGTAAAGCACATTCATTGCAAAAAACACAGCTAGGTTTAGAATCACACCTACCACTGCAGCGGTTACTGCTGAGAGTGGCGCACTAAATTTAAGATCGCCCCTAGTCGCCTCAACCCCTGGACCACCTAAAAAGATAAACAAGAATGATGGTAAGAAAGTAAATAGGGTGGCAACTGATGCACCCGCAAAGCCTGCTAACAACAAGGCTTCAGGGCCAAATATTTCTTTGCTCCACGCACCCACAAAACCCACAAACGCCACCACCATAATCAGCGGTCCCGGTGTGCTCTCACCAAGCGCCAAGCCGTCCATCATCTGTGTGCTGGTTAACCAAGCGTATTGGTCGACACCGCCTTGATAAATGTAGGGTAGTACTGCATAAGCGCCACCAAATGTCACCATGGCCGCTTTGGTGAAAAATTCACCCATATCATGCAACACAGGATCACTTAACAAACTCATCACCGCCAAACCAATACCCATACCGATAACAGCAAAACCAAGTAATCGAATCCAATTAAACTTTGCATGATCAGGTGCTGGCGTATCGTCATCAATGAGTGCTGGGCCGTAACTCGTTTGGCTGGCACTATGATGAGCACCCATCTTAAAGGTATCAGGTGAAAACTGTGCGCCTAAATAACCAATGATCGCCGCACATAAAACAATATATGGAAAAGGTATGTTAAATTGATATATAGCGATAAAGGCCAACACTGCCAATACTTTTAGCACATTGTTAGACAAAGCTTTAGAGCCAATACGGTAAGCAGCAAACAAAACAATCGCAGTGACTGCTGGCTTAATACCATACAAAATACCTGAGACTGCGCTAACATCACCATAGGTTAAATACAGCCACGTGAGCGCACTTAAAATAAATAAAGACGGCAAAACAAACAATACGCCAGCTACAATACCACCTCTCACGCCAAACATTAGCCAGCCAATATAGGTGGCTAATTGTTGTGCTTCTGGGCCAGGCAACACCATGGTGTAATTTAGCGCATGCAAAAAACGATGCTCGGAAATCCAGCGACGTTTTTCAACCAACTCTTGATGCATCATCGATATTTGCCCAGCAGGACCGCCAAAACTAATAAAACCCAATTTTAACCAGTAGACAAAAAATTCTGAAAAACTGGGTTTTTTAGGTTTTGTTTGCATGATTTTCTCTCAATAAAAAACCTTGTTACCCCTGAGGATTAGGCCTCAGAGATCAACAAGGTTTCAAGTCGCTCAAGCTTACTTATTGGCCATCAACCCATCAATCATAGGTGTTAACATGATGTCCATCACGTCGACCATAAAGCTACCTTTGTATACAAGCGTATTGTCGTTTTGTAAAAATGCCATCGCTTCTGCTGGTAATTGATTTGCTACTGCTTGTAAATCAACACCATCAATGCGAACCGTCGTAACCACCAAAGAATCCTCTGGTGAAGGTACTGCTTGTCCACTAAATGGGTTAGAGGTGTCTACTAATGGAATACGGTGAAAATTAATGTGTGTGTTGTCAAACTGTGGGGTGATAAATTCAACATAGTCTTGCATACGATCTAGAATAATTTCTGTCACTTGTTCTGGCGTGTAAGGGCGTTCAGAAGTGTCTCTGTGGATTTTTTGAATCCACTCAATATTCACTGATGGCACAACACCGACCAGTAAATCAACTTGGCCAGCAACATTGGCATTATCAGTTTTTACACCACCGTGAAGACCTTCGTAAAACATAATATCTGTACCAGATTCAATATCTTCCCAAGGAGTGAACTGACCCGGGTTAAGGTCGGTCCCTAGGCGTGCATTGTGTTCAACCGCCTCTTCGTCAGAGTGAATGTAGTAGCGCTTTTGACCTGTACCATCTTCACCATATTGTTTAAACAGTGCTTCTAGTTTGTCAAAATGGTTAGCATCTTCTGCAAAATGCGTCAATACCTTGCCTGCTGCACGTGATTTATCAACTTCGACCTTCATGTCTGCACGTTCAAATTTGTGGAAGCTATCGCCCTCCACCACACAAACATTGAGGTTTTTTTGATCAAATATTTTCTCAAATGCTTTTTTTACAAAAGTAGTGCCTGCACCTGATGAACCGGTAACTGAAACGACTGGATGTTTTGTTGACATAATGTAACTCCTTGTTAAATAGTAATAATGAATTAAAAATCTAGGTTATCGACTGAAAGCGCATTGTCTTCAATAAAGTTTCTTCTTGGCTCTACTTCGTCACCCATTAAGGTTGAAAAGACTTCATCTGCAGCAATCGCATCTTCAATCTTCACCTTAAGTAAGATTCGGTTTTCTGGGTCCATGGTGGTTTCCCAAAGCTGCTCTGGGTTCATTTCACCCAAACCTTTATAGCGCTGGAAACTCTGACCTTTTTTGGCATCGTCCATTAAAAAGTTCACCACTTGGTTAAAGTTTTTAACTTTGACTTCTTTGCCTTTTTTCTCAACATAAGATTCTTCGTTGATGACACTCTCAATTTTTTCTGAGAATTTTTTAATGGCTTTGTAATCAGAAGAGTTGAAAAAGGCTTGCCCTAAATAATCGGTATCGGTGTCTACACCATACACAGACAGCGTGTGCTCCACCTCTTTGGTTTTGTCATTAAAAACAACGGTGTGTTTTTGTGCCGGGGTTAAGTCTTGAGCTAACAACTGTTGTATTTGTGCACACCAATCTTTGATTTTTTTGCTATCTTTTAAGTTTTTAAACGGTGCTGAGCTAGCAATAGCTCGCATCAAGGCTAAATTAAACTTTTTAGATAGACGCTCGACGATTGTATTGATTTGATAATAATCTTTAACCGCAGTCTCTAGCGCAACACCAGCAATAGCAGGCGCCGAAGCATTGGCAAATAAATGCGCGTCATTCACTGCTTCTTGCAATAAATAATCATTTAACTCTTGATCATCTTTTAAATAACGCTCTTGTTTGCCTTTTTTAATCTTGTATAGCGGCGGTTGAGCAATATACAAATAACCATTTTCAACCAACTCTGGCAAATAACGATAAAAGAAAGTAAGTAACAACGTACGAATATGTGCGCCATCCACATCGGCATCCGTCATGATGACAATCTTGTGGTAGCGTAATTTTTCAATGTCGTATTCTTCTTTACCAATACCACAACCCAGTGCGGTAATCAGTGTGCCAACTTCAGCAGAAGATAGCATTTTTTCAAATCGCGCTTTCTCAACATTTAGAATTTTACCCTTGAGTGGTAAAATTGCTTGTGTGCGTCGATCACGGCCTTGCTTGGCTGAGCCACCCGCAGAATCACCCTCTACCAGGAAGATTTCAGATTCGGCCGGGTCTTTGGTTTGGCAATCGCTCAATTTTCCCGGTAGGCCGGCGATATCGAGTGCACCCTTACGACGGGTCATCTCTCTGGCTTTTCGCGCCGCATCGCGAGCACGCGAAGCCTCTAAAATCTTGCTGACAATGATTTTTGCTTCGTTTGGATTTTCTAATAAATAATCACCCAGTTTTTCATTCAAGGCCGATTCCACAGGGGCGCGCACCTCTGATGAAACCAGCTTGTCTTTAGTTTGTGATGAAAATTTAGGGTCTGGTACTTTAACTGAAACAATGGCTGTTAGCCCTTCACGTGTGTCTTCACCCGTGATTGAGGCTTTTTCTTTCTTAGCCATGCCAGAATTGTCAATGTAATTATTGAGTGTTCGTGTTAACGCCCCTCTAAAGCCGGCCAAGTGAGCACCGCCATCGCGCTGTGGAATGTTATTGGTAAAACAATAAATGCTTTCTTGGTAAGCATCACTCCATTGCAGGGCAACATCAATAGCAATATCATCACGCTCAGCTGAAATAGCAATAATGTCGTTATGAATTGGATTTTTTGATTTGTTCAGGTGTTCAACAAAAGCGGTAATACCACCTTCATACTCAAACACGTCTTTACGCTGAGTGGCTAATTCTTCGATTTCAATATGAACACCTGAGTTTAAAAATGATAACTCACGTACACGATTGGCCAATGTGTCGTACTTAAACTCAGTAATAGCAAAAACGTCAGGGCTTGGTTTAAAGTGAATAACGGATCCGGTTTGTTTGGTTTTACCGGTCACCTTCATTGGCGCATCTGGCACACCCAATGTATAGCTTTGTTCGTGAACCTCGCCACCACGATAAACGGTCAGGTGAACTGTTTCAGATAAAGCGTTAACCACTGATACGCCGACACCATGTAAGCCGCCAGACACTTTATAAGAGTTATCATCAAATTTACCACCCGCATGAAGTACAGTCATGATCACTTCAGCAGCAGACACACCTTCTTCTGGGTGAATGTCGACTGGAATACCACGACCATCATCTGAAACAGAAACCGATTGATCTTCATGAATGGTGATATTAATTTTGGAACAGTGGCCTGCTAATGCCTCGTCGATTGCGTTGTCAACCACCTCAAATACCATGTGGTGTAAACCGGTGCCATCGTCGGTATCTCCAATGTACATTCCAGGGCGCTTTCTAACAGCGTCCAGACCTTTTAAAACTTTAATATTGGAGGCTTGATATTTTTCTGTCATATGGGCCCAA
>CAZKWW010000078.1:931-5189 GCA_964556635.1 uncultured Candidatus Ruthturnera sp. | reverse complement strand
CGTGGATACCAGACGCACCCATAAGGCGAGAAAGCTTAGAAAGAACAAATGCAGTATAACCACGAACTGCAGATGGCGATGTAACCGCACCGTGACCAGCTCTATGATAGTGTAAGTATTGTGAAGGGTACTGACGACGTGCAGTAGTAACCATACCTGGACCACCAACGTAACCGTCAACTAGGAATGCAACGCGTGGCGCATCTACGCCGAAAGTTTCAAGAATGAAATCAGCACGAGCACACATTTCATGGTAATCATCTGCAGTAATGTTTGCAGAGAAAATCTTAGCTTCACCAGTTTCATCTTGTGCACGCTTCATAGCATCTGCAACTAGAGGGTATACCTTCTTAGCAGGGCAGAACACTTGATTACCTTGAGGCTCATCGTTCTTAATAAAGTCACCACCTAACCAGAACTGGTATGCAGCTTCTGCAAACGGCTCAGGACGCAAACCTAACTTAGGCTTAATAATAGTACCTGCAATGTAACCACCATCATTGTAGTCACGACCTAATAAAGACCATAAGTCATTGATTGATTGTGAAGGGCCATCAAATAACTGAAGCATCTTACGTGGAACGTAGAAGTCTTGCATTTGAGCCTGCTTAACATCACCCATACCTTGGTTGTTACCAATAGCAAGTGTTAAGAAAGACACAACCATTGTACGACCATCAGTAATGTTACGATCAAATAAATCAATAGGGTATGCAATCTTCATGATGCCTTTAGCTTCATCAATTTCATATACTAACGCATCAACACCTTTAGTAAAGTCATCAGTAGTTGACACTTCTACGTTTGTACCAGTAGAAGATTCAGCAGCTAAGTGAGCAGCTACTTCTAGGTAACCATAACCATCAGCTGGTGTCATTGTGTAAGCAACCAATATATGATTGTCGCCTTTGATTAAGTCATCTTCGTCTAACGACAAATCTGCATATCTATTTGATTGATCCATTTCGGACTCCTGTTTAACAAAAAAATCTAATTATAATCATTGTCCATATTTTTGTTAAGGGTTATATTTTTTTACAGCGCCGTTTTTGCTATCAAAGTGACTGATATATAGAGATTTTTATAAAATTAATGAAATTTTATTTTCTTATTTTTTGATAATTTTTTTTAAGTATTTTACAGTTAAAAATAAACTTTACTAATTAATTAAGGTATTAATATAAAACCTATTAATAACAAGGGTTTACATTAATCCTTGTTATTAATATGGTTAATAATAATTGTTTAACTTTAATGATTTATACCCATAAATATATAGTGGGAAAACTTGATTAAAATACTTGATTAAAAAGGTAAAATAATATTTTTTTAAAAAATAATAATTTTTACTTATGATTAACTACACACTGAAACAAATGTATAGTTTTGAAGCTGTTATACGTTTAAAAAGCTTTACCAAAGCCAGCAAAGAACTGTATGTGACTCAGCCAGCCGTATACATGCAAGTACAACAATTAGAAAAAAATTTCGGCACTGACTTAATTAATACAAAAGGTAAAACAGTAACGCCAACATACATAGGCAAACAACTCTACCAAACCTGTATTGATGTTATTCACATACTCGAGCAAAGTAAATCTGAAATTGAACAAACACTCGATCCTGAGGCTGGCCATCTTCAAATTGCAGTTGCTACTACTACAAATTCTTTTGTATCACGAATATTAGCAAAATTTAAAGCTAAATATCCAAAGATGACCTTTCACTTAGAGGTAACTAATCGAAAGCTACTGCTTGAAAAACTTAGAGATAATTCAGCAGACCTTGTAATTATGGGTGAACCCCCTTTAGATATGGGACTGATAACTCAGCCTTTTATGGAAAACCCTCTTATTGCAATTGCTCATCCTGAACATCCTTTGCTGGGTAAAAATAATAGTATTAAAACTCTAAACAAAGAAACCTTAATCACACGTGAACAAGGCTCAGGTACGCGTATCACCATTGAACGCATTACTGGCATGCAGTTTAACTCGGATATTCAAATTAATTCAAATGAAGCTATTATTGAAGCCGTTCAAGCAGGGCTTGGTATAGGATTTGTATCAAAACATACCGTTAAGTTAGAGCTTAAAAACAATATAATCAAACAACTAAAGGCAGAAAAATTTCCTATTACACGTCATTGGTATGTTGTAAACAATCAAAAGAATAAACTCTCGCCAATTGCAGAACGATTTAAAAATTTTATTATTGAGAATAGCAGCCTTCAATCATTCAATTCTAAATAAAAAAACCTCGTAAAAACGAGGTTTTTATAGCCATCTAAAATAGACAGTCGCCGCACGAGTCTTTTATCACTCTACAAGGCAGGCCTTGGAATTGAGAAAGGAGTTTAGTTATTCTAAACGACTAAGCAATTTTAAGGCCTAACACAGTAGCGTGTTAAAGGACAAAGCAAAAGGTTACATCATACCACCCATTCCGCCCATGCCACCCATATCCGGCGCAGCAGCTGGAGCAGCATCCTGAGGGACCTCAGTAATCATTGCTTCGGTTGTAATCATAAGACCTGAGATAGAAGCAGCATGCTGTAATGCAGCACGCGTTACTTTAGTAGGATCTAAAATACCCATCTCTAACATATCACCATAAGTTTCATTACCAGCGTTATAGCCATAATTACCCTTATTATTAGCAACATTGTTTAATACAACAGAGGCTTCACCGCCGCCATTAGTTACAATTTGACGAAGTGGCGCTTCCATTGCACGCTTAGTCAATGCAATACCAATGTCTTGATCATGATTATCACCTTTTAATTTATCTAATGCTGTAATTGCACGAACCAATGCAACACCACCACCTGGAACCACGCCTTCTTCTACAGCGGCGCGAGTCGCGTGTAGTGCGTCATCAACACGGTCTTTTTTCTCTTTCATTTCAACTTCAGTTGCAGCGCCAACTTTAATCACGGCAACACCGCCAGATAACTTAGCTAAGCGTTCATTTAGCTTTTCTTTATCGTATTCTGATGTGGTTGTTTTTAATTGCGCTTGGATTTGAGCAACACGAGCATCGATTGCCTCTTTAGAACCGGCACCATCAACAACTACAGTAATCTCTTTACCTACCTCGACACGCTTAGTACCACCTAAGTGCTCTTCAGTAACTGCCTCTAGAGATAGTCCTACCTCTTCAGAGATAACCACACCACCTGTAAGAACTGCCAAGTCTTGTAAAATAGCTTTACGACGATCACCAAAACCAGGTGCCTTAACAGCAGCAACTTTAACAATGCCGCGCATATTATTAACAACCAAGGTTGCTAATGCTTCACCTTCAATGTCTTCGGCAATAATTAATAATGGTCTACCAGATTTTTGAGCAATCTCTAAGGCAGGCAGCAAGTCACGAATGTTTGAAATCTTTGATTCATTTAACAAGATGTGCGGCGTCTCTAAATCAGCACTCATGGTATCTTGATTATTAACAAAATAAGGTGACAAGTAACCACGGTCAAATTGCATGCCTTCAACTACATCTAATTCATTTTCAAAACCTGAGCCCTCTTCAACCGTAATTACACCTGCTTTACCCACTTTCTCCATTGCTTCAGCAATAATATCACCAACGCTAGAGTCAGAGTTTGCAGAGATTGTTCCCACTTGTGCGATTGCCTTAGTATCATCACAAGGCTGTGAAAGACTTCTAAGTGCGTCTACCGCAGCCTCAGTGGCTTTATCAATACCACGCTTAAGATCCATCGGATTCATACCTGCTGCGACTGATTTAACACCCTCAACCACTAGTGCTTGTGCTAATACAGTTGCTGTTGTTGTGCCATCACCAGCGATATCGTTGGTTTTAGAAGCAACTTCCTTCACCATTTGAGCACCCATATTTTCAAATTTATTTTCTAGTTCAATTTCTTGAGCCACTGACACACCGTCTTTAGTGATCGATGGACCACCAAATGATTTATCCAAAACTACATTACGACCTTTGGGGCCTAATGTTACTTTTACTGCGTTAGCTAGTATATCAACACCATCTAGCATTAAATTTCTAGCTTCTGAACCAAACTTTACGTCTTTTGCACTCATATTAATCTCCTTTATTCGATTACTGCAACGATGTCGTCTTCACGCATCACTAATAATGTTTCACCATCAGCTTTAATTTCAGTGCCGGCGAATTGACCAAATAATACTTGGTCACCAACTTTAACGTCTAGGGCGACTACATCGCCATTGTCATTAATTCCGGCTAAATACTCATTTTGATTATCAAATTG
>CAZKWW010000078.1:0-921 GCA_964556635.1 uncultured Candidatus Ruthturnera sp. | reverse complement strand
CAGCAGCAACGATAACGCCTTCAGAAGGCTTTTCAGTGGCTGAATCTGGAATGATTAATCCACTTGCAGTGGTTTTTTCTTCTTCTGTTCTGCGAACAATTACACGGTCGTGTAGAGGACGGATGTTCATTTTTTCTCCTGATTTTAAATAAGTATTAGTTTTCAAATTACGAAGCAATTTATAGACTCGCAATTCTCATCTATTGTTTTATGTGGGGTCGTTTTTTATTCTTTCAAGTATTTGAAATAAAAAAATATGCAAATTAACAATAAAATAAAATGACTGGCAAAAAGATTTTAATTACACCGGTAATTAAGAAAAGACAACCGTCTTGTTGTTGCACGTGAGTACACGGTCTTCTAGATGATATTGTAAGCCTTTGGCAAGGGTAATTTTCTCAACATCTTGACCCATCTTTTTCATATCATCGGCACTATCGGCATGATCAACACGCACTACGTCTTGCTCGATAATCGGCCCTTCATCTAAATTGGCCGTTACATAATGACAAGTTGCGCCAATGAGTTTAACCCCGCGCTCTGCGGCACGTTTATATGGATTAGCGCCTACAAATGATGGCAAGAATGAATGGTGAATGTTGATGATTTTCCCATTGTATTTATTACATAATTCTTCAGGAATAATTTGCATATAGCGCGCTAGTACAATCACATCTGGGTTAAAACTATCGACCGCTAAACTTATTAATATCATCTGCTTTTGTTTCGGCATCAATATCCACTTGTTTAAATGGCACGTCATACCAACTGGCTAATTTTGAAAGTTTATTATGGTTAGACAATACGCCAACAATTTCACCTTCAAGCTCTTGTTCGTGATGTCTGTGTAGCAAGTCTGCTGCACAATGCGATGAATTAGAGCCCATAATCAAAATACGCTTCAGTTTTGATGCGTCACTA
>CAZKWW010000077.1:0-5199 GCA_964556635.1 uncultured Candidatus Ruthturnera sp. | reverse complement strand
GGCAAAGTTACCACCACCAAAACCAGACATTAAGGCCAATACTTGGAAGTGCCAAAATGGCGTATCAGGCGTTGACAAGGCAATACCCAAGCCTAAGGCTGGGAGTATTAACAAGGTCGTGGTCAGCCAAATGGTATTTCTACCACCTGCCAAGCGGATAAAAAAGGTTGACGGAATACGTAGTGTCGCACCTGATAAACCTGCAATCGCGGCTAAAGTGAACAGTTGTGACTTATCAAAACCGCCATAACCTGTATTTAGCATCTGCACGGTAATAATACCCCACATCAACCATACGGCAAATCCCGACAATAAACTTGGGATAGAAATCCACAAGTTACGGTTGGCAATTGCCTTACCAGTGCTTTCCCACTCGGACTCATCATCCGGGTTCCAGCTTTTTATATCTTTAGCCATTACGACCTCCTTTTATTAAAAAACTCTTTCAATTATTAATTAGTACCTTTTTGCGCGTTGGCTTTAAAGGCGTTATATCTTTCGTTAAATTCTTCAATCAGATCCATTTGCTCTAATATTGCACGAGCAGAGATAACCTCTTCTGGGTTGTCATGTGTTTGTGCGTATTCATCAAATGCATCATCTCTAGCTTGTTGAATATTTTTCGCTTTTTGATCTTTACCAAAGGTAAAGTGCATCCATATTAAAGACACCGCAGTTGCGCCGAATAGCAACATAAAGATCACCGAATTGATGTGAGTGAAATCAATTAAAGCACCAAACATAATTGGCAACAAGAAACCACCCATACCACCAGCAAGACCAACAACACCTGAAGCCACACCAATGTTGTCCGAGTACTCATCTGATAAAAACTTAAATACAGAAGCCTTTCCAAAACCCCAAGCAATACCGAGCACAAACAGGAATGCAGTAAAGATCCAAACATTTAGACTAAGATCAAAATGCTCCGAACCGTAGGTTGTTTGGATAACCAAGCCTGTTTGTGGGTATGACATAAAGAATAAGCAAATAAGTGAAATCCACATCACCCACCAAGTTACTTTGTAGGCGCCATATTTGTCTGAAAACCAACCACCGAGTGCACGAATTACACCTGAAGGCAGTACAAAGATTGCAGCGAGTAATGCCGCTGTTGTTAGGTCAAAACCATATTCGTTGATGTAGTATTTTGTCATCCATAAAGACAAACCAACAAAGCCACCAAAAACCAATGAATAATATTGCATGTATTTCCATATCTTTGGATCTTTTAATATCTCTAGTTGTTCTTTTGTGCTGACATGTTTTTTGTGTTGATGAGCAGGGTCTGTATAGGTAAACATCCAGTATAGGATGACTACCACAATCATAGCAACAGCATAAATTTTAGGCACTGATTGCCAGCCGTAGGCTACTACCAATGATGGTGCAACAAATTTAGTCAGTGCAGCACCTGCATTACCAGCACCAAAAATACCCATGGCAAAGCCTTGGTGTTTTTGATCAAACCATTTGGCAGTATAGGCAATACCAACCGAGAAAGAGGCGCCAGCAATACCCACAAATAAACCCAAGACTAAGAACTGCCAATACTCAGTTGCACTACCGATAAACCACAGCGGGATGATCATGGTTAGCATTAAAACGAAGTAAACAATTCGACCACCTACAATGTCAGTTAGCATACCCACTGGCAGTCTGAAGATAGATCCAGTTAAGATTGGTGTTGCTACCAGTATGCCAAATTGAGTTTCAGATAATTCTAATAATTCTTTAATCGGAATACCAATAATTGAAAACATAACCCAAACAGCAAAACAAGCTGTAAAGGCGATCGTATTTGCAGCTAATACTGAATTAGCTTGTGCTTTTGGATTACTGATTATTGATAAACCCATAACGTCTCCTTGGTTAAATTAAAACTTTGTTATTTTTTATTATTCTGTTTGTTGTTGATAAAACCTTGACGTGTATCAAGAGAATTCAATTTTTTTAATAAAAAACTTAAGTGGCGTAATTTGTTAAATATTTTGCGGTGTAAAATTAGTGCAATTACATTAAGATAGTTTCACTTATGAATAAAACAAAAATCAAAGTTGGTTTTATTACAATTTCAGATCGAGCAGCTCGTGGCGAATACGAAGACATTGGTGGGCCCGCTATGCAAGCATGGATTAGTCATGCAATCCTTTCGCCGTATGAGGTTCACAGTATTATTATTGAAGACGAACAAGATTTAATCGAGCAAACTATGATTAACTTTGCTGATCAAAAAAAATGTAATTTAATCCTCACTACTGGTGGCACTGGGCCAACCACACGCGACGTTACACCCGAGGCGACGCACAATGTTTGTGAGCGAATCTTTGATGGGTTTGCAGAGCAAATGCGCAATGTTTCGCTACGAACTGTGCCAACGGCAATTTTATCGCGTCAGACTGCAGGTACACGAGGCAACAGCTTAATTATCAACTTACCAGGAAAACCCGCTGCAATTGCCGTTTGCTTGGGTGCGGTGTTTTTAGCAGTGCCAAAATGCTTAGAGTTGTTAGATAACTCTAATATTCAAATTGATTTGGATTTTGTAGAACAAGAATTTGAATAATGAGTGATTTTTATTGGATTTTAAAAAAATCCAAAATTTTTCAAATTCTAATCAAAAAGCTTCGGTTTAATTAAAAAACCACTGTTTTTGCCTTAAAAACTGCCTATTATTCAGTGTTTTTAGGGTGATTTTGATAGGGCTGTGGTCGTTAGACTGCCTCGCGGTATTTTTTCCGAATTTTTTTAAGCGTTAGTGATGAGCACACTGCTGTGTTTGGAATAAATTACAATCTGCGCCAGTGGTTTTGTCGCAATATTGGCATAATTTATCATCGCTTTCTAACTGTATTTCTTTGTTGTTAATAAAAATCCCATCATTTTTAAGATCAGTCAGTGCTCTAGAGAAGGATTCTGGTGTCATGCCTAAATAAGCAGCAATTAAACGTTTAGGGTGTACAAATTCAAGGTTGTTGTTGATTTTGGTGCGTAGCAAATACCAGCCTACCTTCTCTCGTGTGGTTTTTAGCTGCAACATTTCAGAAAATTGCATTAATTCTTGTGTGCTTTTGGCCAATAGCTGAATAACATTCATTGAAAATTGATGATTTTTTGCAATTAAGTCATTGACTTTGTTTTTACTAAAACAAATTAGCGTTGTGTCTTTAACAAATTTTGCTGCAATGTTGTAATGTGGCAAAAAATGCATGGGCGAAATAACATCATTTTGATCAATAATGCGCAAGACTAATTCGTCACCTCTTTGGTCAAATTGAGTGAGTTTAAACAGCCCTTCGTAGGCAAAGTAGAGGTTTGCATGTTCTTCGGCATCGAAAATAACCGTCTCATCTTTTTGATATTGAACCACCTGCATTGATCCAAAGAATTTGTCTAAATCCGTTGTTGAGATATTTGCAAAAATTGATTGATTTGATAAAAAATCAAAATAATTGTTTGCTGAGTCTTTATTTGCAGGCATGCGTCTCATTTTATCTAATTAATTGATTTGTATCAATTAATGATTTTATTTTTTTATTACAATGATTTACTAATTTATAAAAACCATTTATGACGTAATAGATGCAGTGCAACCTGAGTAAGTTAGACAAAAGAATGCGTTTTGGTGTCGGCTCAACTGTCATTGCTGTTGGGCTCTGGTTTGGGTCAATATGGGGGATGTTAGGCTTTGTTTTAATATTAAGTGCAATATGGGGATATTGCCCTATCTACACATTATTTGACACATCTAGCTGTAATGAAGATTGTAGTCGTTGTGGTAAATGAAGCATTTTATTTAGACGATACACAGCTTTTCATCTAAACAATTATTCGTGGTGCAGGTTTGCACGGTTAGATCGCTGTTGTATTTATTTTTCATTAATCTTTTTAATCTGTTTAATTGATCATCACTCATCAATTCAGGGTGTTTGGTAATGCGTAATTGGTAATCAACTTTTGAGGCCAATAAAATATCAAGCGATTGCCAAGCTTTATCGGCTGATTTTGGAGTTTGGGTTACTAGCTCGTAATTAAGCGGTAAATGCTTAATATCAAAACCCACCCAATCTAGGTGATCTAAGCATTGTTTCAGTATTTTTGGATAGGCGCCACCGGTATGCAAACCAACCTTAAACCCCAGTGCTTTGGTTTGTTTGATTGCATCTAATAGATTTTTTTGTAAGCAGGGCTCGCCACCACTAAAAACCACAGCATCTAATAAACCTACTCTGGTTTTGATAAATTCAAAAATCTGTTGCCAGCTAAATTCAGTTTGTTTATTCGCTGGGATTAGATCATGATTATGGCAGTATCGACATCGCCAAGGGCAGCCTTGTGTGAAGACCACACAAGACAAATTATTAGGATAATCGATGGTGGTTAATGGCTCAAAACCACCAATATTAAGTAGCTCTGTCAATGCAGTTTTTGTTCTTTAAAACAAACACGCTCGGCCTGTTCAGACTGTTTTCCAGGGTTAAAGCTACTCACAGGACGATGGTATCCCATGACTCTAGTCCATACTTCACACACTTGGCGTTCATCATTGGTTAGCGATATTTTTTGCTTTCTCATTATTTTCTCCTTTGGTTGTTGTTAATTGTTTCTTTGCTAATAGTGCTTCATCACATTTTGGACAATACTCATGCTCACCTTCAAGGTAGCCATGTGTTGGGCAAATTGAGAAGGTTGGGGTGATGGTGATATAAGGCAAGCGGAAGTTTTCTAGCGAGCGTTTAACCATCTTCATACAAGCCTCGCCACTACTAATGCGTTCACCCATGTATAAATGTAGTACGGTGCCGCCGGTATATTTGGTTTGTAATTCGTCTTGACGTTCTAGGGCTTCAAATGGATCAGAAGTGTAGCCCACAGGCAATTGTGAAGAATTGGTGTAGTAAGGTTTTTTTTCATCGCCAGCGTGCAAGATCTCAGGATAGCGCATTATGTCTTCTTTAGCAAAGCGATAGGTTGTGCCTTCAGCTGGTGTTGCTTCAAGGTTAAACATGTGGCCTGTTTGTTCTTGGAACTCAACCATGCGCATACGAATATGATCTAAAAATTCCACAGCCATTTCATAGCCATGGTTTGAAGTAATGTCTTGTTTGTCGGCATAAAAGTTGCGAATCATCTCATTAATGCCATTCACACCAACGGTGGAAAAATGATTTCTCAGTGTACCTACGTAGCGTTTGGTAT
>CAZKWW010000076.1:0-5208 GCA_964556635.1 uncultured Candidatus Ruthturnera sp. | reverse complement strand
TAGACAAAGACGCGTTAAAAGTCGTCAATACTATTCATAAGGCGGGTTTTGAAGTTTATCTTGTGGGTGGTTGTGTTAGAGATTTGTTGCTCGGCTTAGAGCCTAAAGATTTCGATGTGGCAACCAACGCTAAACCTGAACAAGTGCATAAATTGTTTAAACGTTCACGTTTAATTGGGCGACGTTTCCGTTTAGTGCATGTGATGTTTTCTGCGCGCAAGTTTATTGAAGTAGCCACTTTCCGATCTGGCCAAGTACAAACAGCAAAGAGTGGTGTCATTGTGCGTGATAATTGTTACGGCAGTCTTGAGGACGATGTAGTGCGTCGAGACTTTAATATTAATGCTTTGTATTACGACATTCACAAACAGGAAGTCATTGATTATGTGGGTGGATTAAAAGATCTTGAGACTAAAGAAATTCATATCATTGGTGAGGCCAAATTGCGATTTTCTGAAGACCCTGTGCGCATGATTAGAGCAATCCGTTTTGGAGAAAAGCTCGGCGCAAATCTTAGTGATGAAGTTAAATCATGTATTTTAGACCAAGCCCCATTACTCAGTAACATCTCACCAGCGCGCCTGTATGAAGAATGTATTAAATTGTTTCATAATGAGTATTCATTTAAGGTTTACGAGCAACTTGAAAAGTATGGCCTGTTAAAGCATTTATTTAAACAAACCCATAAAAATGATTTTATTAAAAAAGCATTATTAAATACTTCTGCTCGTATTAAACAAAATAAGCCAGTTACCCCTGCTTTTTTGTTTGCTGTATTTTTATGGCAAGCGCAAAATGAACGCTTTGTTATGATTAAGAAAAAACAACGTTCTTTTTATTTAGCCATGACCCAAGCATCTGAAGAAGTGATTATCAATCAAATTAAACAAGTTTCATTGCCTAAATGGCTTACCGCCAGAATCAGAGATATTTGGATGATGCAGCCTAAATTAGAAAAAATGCACCCTAAAAAAGTGCAAGATTTATTACAAAATCCACGCTTTAGAATGGCTTATGATTTTTTATTATTGCGTTCACAAAGTATTAATCCAGAGCTTAAAGATGTGGCTAAATTTTGGACTAAGGCACAGCAATGAAATCGGTTCTAATTACAGGCTGCTCTAGTGGGATTGGCTTGTGTTTGGCTCAAGGTTTAAAACAAAAAGGTTATCAAGTATTTGCGACTGCTAGAGACGCTAAAGATGTGGAGCGACTCAAACAACAAGGTTTTAATGCCTTTGAATTAGATTTATCCTCATCTCGGTCTATTAATGCGGCAATTAACGCTGTTTTTGAGCAAACGGATTATTTGTATGCTTTAATTCATAATGGCGCTTACGGACAAGTGGGGGCGTTAGAGGATATTTCTCGTCAGGCATTAGAAACCCAATTTCAAACCAATGTATTTGGTTGGCATGAATTGACTAATTTGGTTTTGCCAAAAATGAAGCAAAAGAACGAAGGCAGAATTATTTATTTAAGCTCTGTCTTGGGTTTTGTGGCGATGCCATTTAGAGGGCCTTATAACGCTTCTAAATTTGCCATAGAAGGATTGGTCAATACATTGCGTTTAGAGTTGGAAAATACCAATGTACAACTATCCTTAATTCAACCTGGGCCTATTGAGTCTAAATTTAGAATTAACGCTTATAAAGCTTTTATGAAGCATGTTGATATGCAGAGTAGTGATTATCAATCTAACTATGAAAAAATGATTAAGCGATTGCAATCTGATGAACTGGCTGATTTTACCCTGCCAGCAACTGCGGTATTAAAGTGTGCAGACCATGCTTTGAAGGCCAAATGCGCAAGAATCCATTATCGTGTGACTTTTCCAACCAAATTATTTGCCGTGTTAATGAGGTTGTTACCAACACGGTTAATGGATAAAATACTCAATAAAGCCGGTGGTGGCGGAGAAAGATAATATGACAAAAAAATTTGATTTCAATAAAGGCTTATTAGAGCTAGAAAGCATTGTAAAAACCATGGAATCTGGCGATTTAAGCTTAGAAGATTCGTTGAAATACTTTGAACAAGGGGTGCAGTTGACGCGTCAGTGCCAATCAGCACTCAGTGAGGCTGAGCAAAAAATTGCCTTGTTAAGTGCTGATGACGACTACCAAACTCAAAAGCCACTAGACGAACTTTAACGACAATTCCATGAGTCATATAGACTACGCTCAGCGCGTCAATCAACATTTAGACCAGTATTTATCTGATCAAGGTAGTTTGACCGAGGTGATGCGTTATAGCGCATTATCTGGCGGTAAACGTTTTCGACCTGTGTTAACTTATACTGTGGCCAACATTTTTGGCACAGACCTTAATTTAGCAGATTCTAGTGCTTGCGCTGTGGAATTGATTCATGCTTATTCTTTGATTCATGATGATTTACCGGCCATGGATGATGATGATGTACGCCATAATCAGCCTGCTTGTCACAAGCGATTTGGTGAGGCGCAAGCGATATTAGCTGGTGATGGCTTACAAGCTTTGGCCTTTGAGGTGTTAACTAACGATAGTTCTCTATCGCCTCAAATAAGAATAGCATTATTACAATCGCTCACACATGCAGCATTTGAGATGGCTGAGGGGCAATCAATTGACTTATCCGTTGTTGAAAAATCAATTGATATAAACACTTTAAAAGACATGCATCAGAAAAAAACCGGTGCACTGCTTAGTTGCTCAGTTAATCTAGGTGCATTAATTTCAGATCAATGTTGTGAGGAAGATCGTCAGACATTGGATCAATTTTCTAAAGATATTGGCTTGGCTTATCAAATTCAAGATGATGTTTTGGATGTGTTAACACCTGAATCTAAACTTGGAAAAAAACAAAACTCTGATGTGGATAAAAATAAGCCTACCTATCCGGCATTACTAGGTTTGGAAAATTCTAAAAGTGAATATGAGAACTTGTATGAAAGAGCGCTTATCGCTTTAAATTCTTTGAGTGTTAATGCGACACAATTACAACAACTAACACAGCAGTTGCAAAATCGATCGTTTTAAAACCTAACTAAAACACTGCCCCAACTAAATCCACCACCAATACCTTCGAACAATAGACTTTGACCTTTTTGAATACGACCATCTCGAACCGCTGTGTCTAATGCTAGTGGAATAGAGGCGGCTGATGTATTGCCGTGTTTTTCTAAGGTAACCACTACTTTATCCATTGGGGTTTTGATGCGTTTAGCTACGGCAGAAATAATTCTAATATTGGCCTGATGAGGCACCATCCAATCAAGTTCATCTGAACTCATATTGCATTCTTCAAGTGTTTCTTCTGCTAAAGAAGACAGACGGCTGACTGCAATTTTAAAGACTTCATTGCCTGCCATTTCGATAAAACCAGTTTCGTTAATATAATTATTACTCACTTGTAATGAAGATAAGTAGCTACCATCACTAAAAAGTTTTGAATGCAGAATGCCGGTCTCTTCACTACCACTGAGTACAACAGCACCAGCGCCATCACCAAATAAAATAGCAGTTGATCGATCATTCCAATCAACAATTCTAGATAGGGTTTCACTGCCAACCACTAAGACTTTGTTAGCTGCACCAGTTTTAATGTATTGCTCAGCAGTCGTTAGTGCAAAGACAAAGCCCGCACAAACAGATTGCAAGTCAAAGGCAGGGCATGATGCACCAATTTTAGTTTGCAACATGGTTGCCGTTGCTGGGAAAATTTTATCTGGTGTCGTGGTGGCAAGAATAATTAAATCTAATTCACTAGCATCGATACCTGCCATTTCAAGTGCATTGTTTGCTGCAATGACGGCTAAATCACAGGTAGATTCATCAGTAACGACGCGCCTTTCTTTGATGCCTGTTCTAGTGGTAATCCATTCATCAGAGGTATCTATTTTTTCAGCCAAATCATCATTTGTAATTACCTTTGTCGGCAAGTATGAGCCAGTACCAATAATTCTTGCAAATTTACTCATTAACCTTCACCTTGTTGATTTTTTAACTCTAATGATACTTGATTGGCAATCTTTTCTGTGATTTTAGCGTTTGCCTCTAAGTAGGCTTCTTTAATGGCTTGAAAGAATGAATCAGCGTTAGCACCACCATGACTTTTAACCACAACACCACGCAAACCTAGCAAACTAGCGCCGTTGTATTTTCCAGGATCTAAATTGGATTTAAAATCTTTTAAAACCGGGCTAGCAATAAGCGCGACAATTTTAGTAAAGATATTTCTGGTGAATGCTTGTTTTAAATAATGACCCATCATTGTCGCTACGCCTTCTGATGCTTTAAGTGCGATATTACCTTCAAAACCATCGCAAACGACCAGGTCTACGCTGCCTTTATAAATGTCATCACCTTCAACAAAGCCAACATAATTTAGATTAGAAGCTTTAAGTAATTCAGCTGTTTTTTTAATATTGTCATTACCCTTCATTTCTTCTTCACCAATATTGAGCAAGCCAACACTAGGTGCGGTAATATTTTCAGTATGTTTAACGGCAATAGAGCCCATCACTGCAAATTCAACCAAAGCTTCAGGTTTAGAGTCTACATTTGCACCCAAGTCTAACATATGGGTGTGGCCCGTCATGGTTGGCATGCGACCCATAATAGCAGGGCGGTCAATGCCTTTAATAGTTTTCAATACAAAGCGCGAAATAGCCATAAGCGCGCCAGTATTGCCAGCACTAACACAAGCATCAACAGTTTCTTCTTTGACTAAGTTGATAGCAACACGCATTGATGAGTCTTTCTTTTTACGCAATGCAATTGAAGGGGATTCGTTCATCGCAATCACTTCACTGGCATGAGTAATCTCAAATCGATTTGAGAGTTTTTGATTGGATGAATGTTTTCCAAGCTCTGCTTGAATCGCAGATTCATCACCTACAAAATTAAGATGTAAGTCTTGAAACGCACCCAAGGCTTTAAGGCCAGCTGCAATAGTAGCTGGTATCCCATGATCTCCCCCTGAGGCATCAATTGATACCTTGATCGTCATTGGGACTTAAGCTTCTACTTCTTGAATGTCTTGAACTTTATTAATAACTTTTTTGCCACGGTAATAACCATCAGCAGTTACATGATGACGTAGGTGAGTTTCACCTGTTTCTTGATCTTCAGATAATGCTGGGCTAGTTAGTGCGTTGTGTGAGCGACGCATACCTCTTTTTGAAGGGGTTTTTCTACTTTTTTGTACAGCCATTTTTTTACTCCTTA
>CAZKWW010000075.1:0-5243 GCA_964556635.1 uncultured Candidatus Ruthturnera sp. | reverse complement strand
CCGCTCAACACAGCATGTACGCGGCATTGCTAACAATATTAAAATTGAAGCCAAACGCTTGGGTATGAAGGTTGTTGGTGTTGAAGGCACAGAAACGAGCCACTGGATATTGGTTGATTTGGCTGAAGTGGTTGTGCACGTGATGACAGAAAAAACTCGAGAGTTTTACAAACTCGAAAAAGAATGGTCTAGCTCTGAGAGTTCCAACGACTAATTTAAATGAAAATTAAGCTGATTGCGATTGGAAAAAAAATGCCAGATTGGATACAAACAGGCATTAATCATTATCAAAAACAACTACCTGGCTCACTGAATTTTGAACTCATTACAATTGATACGCAAAAACGCAAAGGCAAGAATATTGAGCAAATTAAAATTTTGGAAGGTGAGCTACTGATTAAAGCCACACAAGGGTCAAATCTAGTGATTGCCTTTGATGAAAAAGGCAAACAACACACCACTAAAGGCATCGCTAAAAATATGGAAAATTGGCAACAAAATGGTGATAACGTCGCCTTGCTAATTGGTGGTGCAGATGGCTTATCTACTGCTTGTAAACAGCACGCTAGTCAACTGTGGGGCTTGTCAAACTTAACCTTGCCACATTCTATGGCACGCTTACTAGCGGTCGAGCAGATTTACCGAGCCCATTCGTTATTAACCAATCACCCTTATCATAGAGAATAAAATGCTTGCTAATGGTTGGTGGTATATTGCTAATGGCTGGCGGTATAATCACATCAAACAACAATAAATATCATTATGAAATTAGAACTTATTAGCTTTAAACTCTGTCCGTTTGCTCAACGCGCTATTATTTCACTTAATCAGCAAAATATTGATTTTGAAATAACTTACATCAACCCTATGGACCCACCCGACTGGTTTAAGGAAATTTCTCCTACTGGACAGGTGCCTTTATTAAAAGCAGATGATAAAATTATTTTTGAATCTAATGTTATTACTGAATTTATCAATGATATTGGCAGTAAGAGCACTCACCCTGAAAACCCTATTCAAAAGGCTAACAACAGATCATGGATGGCTTTTTCATCAAACCTATTTGATGATTTATTTGGTATGGTAACTGGCGATGAGGAAAAATTCAATAACTCAAAAAATGCTTTATTTGATAAGTTAGCAAAAATTGAAGCAGTCAAAGGTGGTAGTGCTTTTTTTAATGGCGATGAATTTAATATGATTGATGCGGCCTTTGCGCCTATTTTTATGCGTCTCGCTTGGATTAATGAATTCACTGACAATGCCTTATCACTCTCAGAATTTAAAAACTTAAGCGCTTGGAGCGATACCGTTCTTGCTGTGGAAGAAGTTAAAACTTCTGTTGTAGATGGCCTAGATGATGTCTACTATTCAAACATTGAAGGTCGCGAAGGTTACTTATCAACCTTATTGGTTGATTAAATAATTGACAATACGTTTTCAGGTGGTCGTCCAATAGTAATACCTTTATCGGTTTTAACAATTGGGCGCTCAATTAAAATTGGATGATCAACCATTGCCTGAATCAGTTGCGCTTCGCTAAGTGATTCATCGTCCAAATTGTTTTCTTTGTAAGGCGCTTCAAATGTGCGCATTAAAGAACGTGGATCCATACTCAATTCATCAAGCAAGGCTTTTAACTCCGCTACGCTAGGCGTGTCTTCAAGATATTTAATTACTTCGAAGTCTACTCCTTTTTCTTCTAAAATAGGTAAGGTTAGTCTAGATTTTGTACATCTTGGATTATGGTAAATTTTTACACTCATTATTAAACACTGGTTATGAAAAAATTTCTTATTATACTCGCTCTTATTTTTCCCTTAAGCGCCGTTCAGGCAATTACCATTGATGAAATTAAAGAAAAAGCCAGCTCGCTTTGGAAAAATGAAAAATCCATTAAATTACCTGATTTTTTACTGACTGATCTTGAAGGAAATATACACACCGATGAATCAACTAAAGGCAAATATCTGGTGGTTAATTTTTGGGCCACTTGGTGTCCGCCTTGCTTAAAAGAAATTCCTGCTTTTGTTGAGTTTTACGATAACCACGCCGACAAAGTGCAGATTCTTGGCCTAGACTACGAACAAGCCAACAAAAAAGCCATTATTGAATTTACCGATACTTTTATGGTGAATTATCCGATTGTCTTATTTGATGATAAAAATAGCGACCAGTTTGGTAAATTTGGCGATGTATTTGGTATGCCAACTACCTACATCTACGATCCAGAAGGTAGGTTAGTGGATTTTCGCATGGGAGAAATTGACATCCAAACCTTGGAAAAAGCTATTCTTTAGATCCAAGTTTTTGAGGCCAAATCTTGGTCTCGCACTAGCTTAGGCACTAGGTAGCCACTTAAGTTTTTCTTTAAATTTTGATGTAGCTTAGCTGCATGATCATCACTGACTAAAAAATGCTCTGCACCTTTCACTTTATCTAGCATATGTAGATAATATGGCAAAATACCGACATCAAATAACTTCAAACTCAACTGCTCTAAAGCGTTTGAATCGTCATTAACCCCTGCTAACAATACCGATTGGTTAAGTAGCGTCACATTTACAAAATTTCCAATATTTTTAACAAATGCTTCTGATATCTCATTGGCATGGTTAATGTGTGTCACCAAAACCACTTTTAACGACGTTTTGGCCAGTATTTTGGCCAATTTATCGGTTATTCTACTTGGTGTTACCACCATAGAGCGAGAATGAATACGTAGCATGGTTACATTTTCAATATTTTCAATATTTTTGATTAATTTTTCTAGCTTTTCATCACTCAAACTTAAAGGGTCACCACCACTAAGAATGACTTCATTAATAGATTGGTGAGTGCGAATATAGTCTTCAATCGCCAGCCAATTACTCATTGCATCATGGCCGCTGTAATCAAAATTTTGCCTAAAACAATACTGACAATGAATAGCGCAAACCCTTGAGGTGATTAATAGAACTCTATTAGGGTATTTATGAATAAGACCATCAACAGGAGAGTGTTTTTCATCTTCTAATGGAGACAAGCTAAATTCAGAACTCCCAAGCCTTGCTTGGGAGTTGATAACTTGTTTTAATAAAGGATCATTTGGATTATTTTTATCAATCAGATTGGCAAATTCTAAGGGAATTTTGATTGGAAAATGTTGATCTTCAAACTGATTGCTTTGAAAAAAATCATTACAACTGCTCGCACCTTTAAGTGTGTTTCTTGTCTTGTGTTGCCAGTTGCTTTGCATAATGATTAGCGCATTAAAAAGCCCCGTAAACGGGGCTTTTTAAATCATTCTTAATGGATGTGATTAACAGAAGTTTGCAAAGTTTGCATCTGTTTGCTCTTTGCCATCTTCATAGCCTGCTTCCCACTCGTCAGTAATTCTTTGTTCTTCAAGCTCAGGATTGTTTAAAAAACCGGCTACCCAACCTTGAATGTAGTTGTCGTTTACGCCCATTTCTTCCATTTTTTTAACACCTTCGTAGTAAGTCATTACTGATACTCCTTAAATTTAACTTTTAATATTGTTTATAATTTCATACTCTTTAATCAGGCTTCAAATTGCTTGATATCAGAGAAAGGTAATATTATAACCATTTACAGACAGCAAGTAAGAAAAAATCATGAATTTATCTGAAATTATCGATGGACTTAACGACAAACAAAGCCAATCGGTTACTTTGGATGATCATCAAAATGCCTTAATACTCGCAGGTGCGGGCAGTGGGAAAACTCGAGTTTTAACTCATCGTATCGCTTATTTAGTCACACAAAAAAATACGCACATTGATGCCGTCCTGGCAGTAACCTTTACCAATAAGGCCGCCAAAGAAATGCGTGAACGACTTGAGCTGTTATTAAGACGCCCTATTAGAAGCATGTGGGTTGGTACTTTTCATGGATTGGCACACCGACTATTGCGCGCTCATCCTATAGAAGCCAACTTAAGCACTCAATTTCAAATTCTTGATCAACAAGATCAGTTTCGTATTATTAAGCGTTTGATGAAAGAAAACCAAGTGGATGAGTCAAAATTTCCAGTTCGTAAAATTCAGTGGTTTATCAACCAACAAAAAGATGAAGGCATTCACCCTGGTGATATCGATGCTGGGTACAACTATTTTGTTAAACAAAGCGTTAAAGTATTTGAGCTTTACGAGGCACACTGTAAGGCCAACGAGCTGATTGACTTTGCTGAGCTTTTGGTACGGAGCTATGAGCTGTTAAAAAACAATGCCGAGTTATTAATGCACTATCAAAATCGTTTTGAACATATCTTGGTTGATGAATTTCAAGACACCAACACCATTCAATACAAATGGATTAAATTACTCTCATCAGGCAGGAATCAAATATTTTGTGTGGGTGATGATGATCAATCAATTTATGGCTGGCGTGGTGCAAAAATTGAAAATATTCAAAAATTAGAATCTGACTTTCATCCTATTCAAACCATTCGTCTTGAGCAAAATTATCGATCTACAGGTAATATTTTGAGTGCATCTAATGCACTTATTGCTAACAACTCTAACCGCCTAGGAAAGTCATTATGGACGGATTCAGGTGATGGTGATTTGATTGATGTGTATGAGGCACGTACAGAAACTGACGAATCAGATTATGTTGTTAGCGCCATTCAAAAACACATTGACGATGGCGTACTTCCTAACGAATGCGCTATTTTGTATCGCTCTAACGCACAGTCTAGGGGGTTTGAAGAGCGACTGATTAAATACAATATTCCTTATGTGATTTATGGCGGTCTTCGATTTTTTGAGCGTGCTGAAATTAAAGATGCTTTGTGCTATTTGCGCTTAATGGAAAGTTCGGCTGATAATGTTGCTTTTGAGCGCGTGGTTAATTTTCCGACGCGTGGTATTGGTAACGCTACTATTGAAAAAGTAAGGGTATTTTCTCGTGACAATCATACCGACCTGTATCAAGCGGCCATTACCATATCGCCCTCACTGCCAACTCGCGCAAGTAATGCGCTTAGTGGTTTCACTCAGCTTATTGAACAAATGCGTGACGACGCCAAACACTTAGATTTAAGTGAGAATCTTCAAAGTCCTTATCTAAAAATATCTTATCCCCAAAAAATAAGGCTTGCAGCTGGTGAAAAGAAAAAAATAAAGCTTGTTTTAGAGCTTACTTGTCCAAGAAAAATAGCTGAAGCAGTTGAACTTGAAGCAAGGAATCAGATCAAAGAAGAGTCTTCATTTGTAGACTCAACGCTACAGTTGACTCTT
>CAZKWW010000074.1:0-5312 GCA_964556635.1 uncultured Candidatus Ruthturnera sp. | reverse complement strand
CTGTTGCAACTGCAGAACCTGCCATTGCACTTTTTAAAAATAATCTTCTTTTCATTATCTTCTCCTTATTTATAGTGAATGAATATAATCAGTGATTTTGTCAATTTGGCTTTCAGACAATGCTTTGTGTCTACCAAATGGAGGCATCATTGAATTCGGGTTCTTAACTGTCGCATCCCAGATTTGTGCCCTTAGTGCATCTCTAGTAAAGCGAGCTTTCATCGCAATAAGTGGCGGACCAACGTTACCTGGTTGGCCACCACCTGAAATCATGTGACACGCTAAACAGTTACCTAGCTTACGATCAAAGGCAAGATCCTTGCCTGACATCTCCTTAGCACCCGCTTCCATCGGCATTACAAATAATGCTGCTAATGTCACAACTGCTGAGATAGAAGAAATGGTTTTCTTCATATTACTCTCCTCTTTTATATATAAAAAAATAAATCCCCATAAGATTTACAAACCTTATTTAAAGGTTATGTTAAGCGAAAAAAAAAAAGAATGCAACACCTTTAAAACCCGCTAATATAGAGGGGTTCATTGTGATCTTAGTTATTTTTAGTGAGTATAAATCAGTCTGAACTACACTTGCTCAGCAGCTTTAATCAGTGCACGTGCTTTGTGCATGGTTTCATCCCATTCTGATTGTGGCACAGAGTCATAAACAATGCCAGCGCCTGCCTGCACGTAAAGGGTTTTATCTTTTACAACCGCGGTACGGATGGCAATTGCCATATCCATACAGCCGTGCCATGACAAGTAACCAATTGCACCTGAATAGATATTGCGCTTAAGTGGCTCGACTTCATCGATAATCTCCATTGCACGCACTTTTGGTGCGCCACTGAGCGTACCTGCTGGGAAAGTTGCTTTAAGCACATCAATGGCGCTCATGCTGTCTTGCAGCTCACACTCCACGTTTGAGACAATATGCATCACATGTGAATAACGCTCAACAAACATTTTGTCTGTCAGCTCGACTGTACCAGTTTTAGCAATACGACCAAGGTCGTTACGACCAAGGTCAATTAGCATTAAATGTTCGGCAATTTCTTTTTCATCGGCCAGTAAATCTTTCTCTAGTGCTAAGTCTTCTTTTTCGTTAGCGCCACGAGAGCGTGTGCCGGCTATTGGCCGAACCGTTGCGCGTCTATCACCATCAACACGGGTTAATATTTCTGGTGATGAGCCAACAATCGAGGTATCACCTAAATTAAGGTAATACATATAAGGAGACGGATTGAGTCGCCTTAACTGACGATACAGCTCAACCGGTGGTGCACTGAATTGGCAACTAAGGCGCTGAGAAGGCACGACCTGCATAACATCACCAGCAATAATATAATCTTGAATATGTCTTACTGCTGTTTTGTAATTTTCTTCACCAAAACTTGAGGTGAAATCTTTTTCGGTAATTTGATCTGATTGATAAGCAGGCGAAGTAAGTGGCTGGTCAATCTGTTTGGATATCTCTTCTAAACGACTTAGCGCATCTTCATAGCTTTGTTTGCTTGGGTCAATATGAGTAATGACAAAGGCTTGGTTAAGCAAATTATCAAATACGACCAGATCATTTGATACCATTAACAAAATATCAGCCGTACCAAGCTCGTCAGGCTTATCAATATTGGATAGTCTTGGCTCGATATAACGAATAATTTCATAACCAAAGTAGCCGACTAAGCCACCATTAAAATCTGGCAGAGCTTCTAACTCTGGCACTTTGTATTGACTTAGGTATTGCTCAACCCAGGCAAGCGGATCTTTAACTTTGGTTGATTTAAGCAATTCACCTTCTTGCTCAATACGAACTTCGTAGTCGAATACTTTAATCACCGTTTGCGCGTGCAGGCCAATCATTGAATAACGACCCCATTTCTCACCACCTTGAACCGACTCAAATAAATAAGAATAAGGGTTATTGGCTAATTTTAAATACAAGCCTAATGCAGTATCTGTATCAATGGCGACAGCTTTATAGACTGGGATATGATTGTAACCATCTGCTACATGTTGATCAAAGCTTGTTTTATTCATAATCGCATTTTATACCAAGAGTTGTTTATATGGGTAGACGAAAAAAAACCGCAATCACGATGAATGCGGTTTTTTTATTAGTGAAGTGTATTACTACTCTTCGGCTGCTTCTTGTGTCTCATCTGCTTCACTTAGTTGCTCTGACAATGCTGCTTGTGCGTCAGCTGTTTGCATGATGTTTTCAACACGACGGGCACGGCGCTCTTGATGATGCGCAAAACCTGTTCCTGCTGGAATTAAACGACCCACAATCACGTTTTCTTTCAAGCCTTGCAATGTATCAACACGGCCTGTGGTTGAAGCTTCAGTTAACACACGGGTAGTTTCTTGGAACGACGCCGCAGAGATAAATGACTCAGTTGCTAATGATGCTTTGGTAATACCCATTAACAATCTTTGGTAAACCACTGGATCTTTGCCTTGTGCTTCAAGTTGCTTATTGGTATCAACCACACGTGCATACTCTGCGGTTTCACCATTAACAAACGACGAGTCGCCTGAATCTAGGATTTCAACCTTACGTAGCATTTGCTTAACGATAACCTCAATGTGCTTATCTGAGATATTTACACCTTGTAGACGGTAAACATTTTGTACTTCTTTAACCACATAGTTCGCTAAGGCTTCAACACCTAATAAACGCAAGATATCATGCGGATTAGATGGCCCATCAGAAACCACGTCACCTTTTTCAACAGTTTCACCGTCGAAAACGTTAATTTGACGCCATTTGTGAATCATCATCTCAGTGGCTTCACCCTCGTCAGAAGTAATCACTAAACGATCTTTAGATTTGGTTGGATTACCAAAACTAACCACACCTGTTGCTTCTGCAAGAATTGAATGGTCTTTAGCTTTACGTGCTTCAAACAAGTCAGCAACACGCGGTAAACCACCTGTAATATCACTGGTTTTAGATTGATCTTTTGGAATCTTAGCCAAAACTTCACCTGCAGTAATAACTTGATTGTCTTCTAAGTTGATTTTGACTTCCGAAGGCAAGTAATGCGTTGATAACACCATCTCTGAATCTTTCTCATCTACCATCTTAATTAGTGGCTTCAAGCCTTTCGCTGCTGCTGATCTTTCAGCTTCATCAATCATCTCAAAGAAAGTTAAACCCGTTAATGGATCTGTATTTTTGTTAACAGTAACTCCTTCAACAAAATCAACAAAAATGACACGACCTGCTTGTTCAGAAATAATTGGATGCGTATGCGGATCCCAATCAGCGATTTTGTCTTTTGCCTTAACAGCACCACCATCTTTAACATGAACAATCGCACCATAAGGAATCTTGTAGCGCTCAACTTCTTGGCCTTTGGTATTACGAATCGTTACTTCAGATGAACGAGAAATTACCACTAAATCGCCGTTAGCGTTAGTAATTGATTTCATACCTTCTAACTGAGCAACACCATCATTGTCAATATTAATACTACTTACTGCAGTTGAAGCAGAAGCTGCGCCACCAATGTGGAACGTACGCATGGTTAACTGTGTACCTGGCTCACCAATTGATTGTGCTGCAATTACACCAACCGCTTCACCAACGCCAATCTTGTGACCACGAGCCATGTCGTTACCATAACATGATGAACAAACACCATAGCGAGTATCACAAGTAATGGTAGAACGTGCTTTGATTGATTCAACACCTAATTCATTAATTTTGTCTGAATCTTCTAAAGTGACTAGATGACCTTTCGGTAACAAGACTTCAGTTGAATCTGGTACTAATACATCTTCAGCCATTACACGGCCTAATACTGCAGCACCTAAGGTCTGTACAATGTTACCGCCTTCAATAGTGGCTTTCATGGTTAGTCCATTTTCTGTACCACAATCATCTTCGTTGACAACTAAATCTTGACCAACATCAACCAAACGACGCGTTAAGTAACCCGAGTTTGCTGTTTTAAGTGCAGTATCAGCTAGACCTTTACGTGCACCGTGTGTTGAAATAAAGTATTGCATGTTATTCAAACCTTCGCGGAAGTTTGAAGTAATTGGTGTTTCAATGATTGAGCCATCCGGCTTAGCCATTAGACCACGCATACCAGCAAGCTGTCTCATCTGTGCTGGAGAACCACGAGCACCAGAATCAGCCATCATATAAACCGAGTTAAATGAGGCGAGTTTTTCAGTTTTGCCGTCAGCATCAGTGAAATCGTCAAAACCGATTTCATCCATCATTGCTTTTGCAACGGTTTCAGAAGTACGAGACCAAATATCAATCACTTTGTTGTAACGCTCACCGTCAGTTACCACACCTTGTGAGTACTGATTTTGCACATCTTTAACTTGTGACTCTGCTTCTTCAATCATGCCTGCTTTAGTATCAGGAATAGTCATGTCGTTTGAACAGAATGAAATACCTGACTTCGTTGAATATTGGAAGCCCATGTACATCATTTGATCAGCAAAAATAACGGTGTCTTTTAACTCTTGTGTTTGGTAACAAACATGAATCAAATTAGAAACTACTTTCTTAGAAATGGCTTCGTTGATTAAGTCAAATGACAAACCTGCTGGCAAGATTCTTGAGAAAATTGCACGGCCAACGGTTGTATCAACAACACGTTTTGTGGTTGGCTGGTATTTACCATCAACTTTTTCATATTCTTGAATACGTAATTTAACTTTAGCATGTAGTGAAGCTGAACCTGACTCATAAGCGTTTAGTGCTTCGGTCGAATTAGCGAAGATCATACCTTCACCTTTTTGATTCACCATATCACGTGTCATGTAGTATAGACCCAAGATAACGTCCTGCGAAGGTACGATAATTGGCTCACCACTAGCAAGGTGTAATACGTTGTTAGAAGCCAACATTAAAGTTCTTGCTTCTAATTGTGCTTCTTCAGATAATGGTACGTGTACCGCCATCTGGTCACCATCAAAGTCAGCGTTAAATGCGCCACAAACGAGTGGATGCAATTGAATCGCCTTACCTTCAATCAGTAACGGCTCAAATGCTTGAATACCTAAACGGTGCAATGTTGGTGCACGGTTAAGCATGACTGGGTGTTGGTGTACTACTTTTTCAAGGATATCCCATACTTCAGGAATTTCACTTTCCACCATCTTTTTAGCCGCTTTAATGGTTGAAGCCAAACCTTGAGTTTGTAAGCGGTTGTAGATAAATGGCTTGAATAACTCTAACGCCATTTTCTTAGGTAGACCACATTGGTGCAACTTAAGATATGGACCACACACAATCACCGAACGACCAGAGTAGTCTACACGTTTACCAAGAAGGTTTTGACGAA
>CAZKWW010000073.1:0-5361 GCA_964556635.1 uncultured Candidatus Ruthturnera sp. | reverse complement strand
CGCAATCTATCCCCACGTAGTCAAATGCTTGTTTAAGTGGTAATTCTCTCACACTATACAAATAATCATCAAAGAATTCGGTGAAATCGCTTTGAGTTAAATGCGCAATCACTTTTTGTACAGTGTCGTCCTCTAAACCAGAGTCTTGATAATTATCCCAAATCAACTTTAACACATCATCTAGTGACTGCGTGTCACCACTACGGCCACGAATCTCAATATCTAATACAAAAGCTAGCAAAGCACCTTTGGTGTAATAACTAACAATGGCATTTGGTGCGTTTTCATCTTGCTGATAAAACTTAGTCCAGGCATCAAAGCTTGACTCGGCTAGTGATTGTTTGTATCGACCTTGAGCTTTTTGCACTCGAGTTATTGTTTGGGCAAATAAAGTTAAATATTGCTCTGGTGATAACAGCTTAGTACGTAATAGTGATAATTCATCGTAATACGAGGTAAATCCTTCAAAAATCCACAACTGCTCAGTGTAATTTTCTCGGTCTAGATCAAGTGCATGGAAGCTGGCTGGCTTGATAGTTTTGATCCACCAGGCATGAAAATATTCATGTGAACACAATGCTAAAAAACGCGTGTAATCTGGGTTGATTTCTGGCTTATCTTGAGTTGGCAATTCTTTTCTAGAGCAAATCAAACTGCTAGATTTTTTGTGCTCTAAGCCACCATAACCCTTGGCTCTTACCAAGGTTAAAAATAAGTATTCATCAAATGGCACATCATTACCAAAGAAGTTTATATGATGCTCGCAAATACGCACTAAATCAGCTCTTAATCGGGCAATGTCTGTTGTATGCTGCCCAGTTAATGTCATGGCATGAGGCGTGTTATTAGCCTCAAATTCAAATCGGGTAAAGTCTGCCATCTCTAGCGGATGATCAATTAAGTCTTGGTAATTATCGGCTTGATAAACTTCAAAGCTACTGTGTTTTGATTTAAGCTTTAAAGTAGTCGCACAACTCCAATCACCCAGCATATTGCTTGTTGGATAATTAATTACCAATTCACATAAAGTACTTTCAAAACCAATAGGTTTTAAAAACATACTGCTACCATTAAAGAAAGCGCGCTCATTACTTAAGTAGGCGCAACGTACTGACAAATCAAAAGCATACAGCTCGTATTTCAATGTAATACTTTCAGCACAAGGCTGAGTGATCCAGTGATTTTTATCTAGCTTTTTGATGATGATAGTTTCACCGCAGCTTTGCGCACTAATACTAACAATATGCTTAGAAAAATCCCGAATCAAATAACTGCCCGGAATCCAATTTGGCAATGAAAAAACTTGCCCTAATGGGTTGGGGTTGTCAAGCGTTAGCTCAAGGTGAAAAATATGTGCGTGTAAGTCTTTAGGGGTAAGTGTGTATCGAAGAATGTTTTGACTCATCGAACCAATTGATCAATCGCTGCTTTGAAGTCAAGCACTGCTTTTTGATAGTTTGTGGCAACTTGTGCGTAGCTTAATTGCGTATTTTGCTCATTATTTTGTGCACTAATCACAAAGCTAGCCTGGCCACTACCGTTGGCATAACGCTCTCTTTCTTCTACTGTTCTAGCTTTAGCAATTGCAATTTGCTTTTTATTGGATTTAAGCATTTGCATTAGTAAATTGATTTTTTCTTTAAACGTAGTTACTTGCACATGAAGATCAAGCAATTGCTCTTGTTTGTATTGCGCTAGGCGCGCTAATTTAATTTCTGCCTTTTTGACATTGTTACTACTCTTGATTCCACCCAGTGGATACGATAAACCCAAGCCTACATTCCAAGTGGCACTTTGATTTTCTAATGAATTTGAATAATCAGTATTTTCACCCTCGCTGATCAAGCCTAAATTTAAATCTAATTTAGCTTGTGATTCATTTTTAAAACTACGCAATTGTCGCTTTAAAGTTTTTTGATCCAAATCAGTAATCTTTAACACTCTAGCATTGGCTAATAATTGCGCTTCTTTAGGAATGTAAACCTTGTATAAATCTGTATTAGCAACTACCTGATCAAAACTAAGCGCCAATGTAATGGCAATTTCATGGCGCAATAGAGTTAGGTCTTGCTGCGCCTGTAACAACTGCTGTTGCGCCCTTTGATAAGCATCTTCTTGCAATAAGACATCAACCTTATCTACCACTGAGGCGGCAAACTTTTGCTTAACCAAATTAAGTTCTTGCTCGGCTAGGGCCAATCGACGCTCATTAATTAATTGTTGCTCTTGTGCATAAGCCAAATCAATAAAACGTTTAAGTTTTTTAAGAATAAAACCCTCTTCTTGCTCAAGTCTTTCTAATGTATTTTTTTCAATATCAAGCTGCGCAACATCCCCATCAAGTTGGTCATTCACACCGTCTCGGTTGCGTAATAATGGGTACGTATAATCTAATGAAAATTTATTACGCGTTGTATCGACGTCTTTATTTTTGTCTTTCCAAGTGTGTTTAAAGGTGATATCACTACCTGAATTTGCAATTTTTCGTGTTGCAGAAACATCAACTGAAGTTGTGTTTAGCTTGTTATAAGTACTTGACGATATATCGCTCGCATTTTCATTTTTATAATTACTATCAATTGCAACAACCCAATCTTCATTAGCGCTGGTTAAGCGTTTTTCAACTTGCTTGATTTGGCTGCTAAGTGCTTGTTGTTCAAAAAAAGGATGAGTGCTTTTTAATCTTTCAACAAACTCGTGCTCACTAATTGCTTGTGCATTAAAGCCAATTAATAATATTACAATAGCGGTAAAAAATTGCTTCATTTTGGCACGGCTTTTTTAATTTCATTAATGATAGCGTAGAGCTTTTTACCTGTGGTGTCAACTACTACATCAGCAACTTCTTGATAAAATCCTTCTCTAGCTTCCACCAAGTCACGAATCGTTTGCTCTCGATTGTTTGATTGCTCTAACAAAGGACGTGATTTAGAATTGGCTGTACGTTTTACTAGCTGCGCAATACTAGAAGACAAATACACCACAAAACTGTCACGTTTTAGTAGTTCTCTATTTTCTTTTTTAATAACAATGCCGCCGCCCTTAGCAATGACAATATTAGGGATTTCACACAGATCTTTTAGCATTTTAGTTTCGCGTTGACGAAACCCTTCTTCACCTTCTATATCAAAGATATGATCAATCGCAACACCGGTGCGAGAAACAATCTCAAAATCAGAATCAAAGAAATCGCGTTTTAATACACAAGCAAGGCGGCGACCAACCGATGTCTTGCCAGAGCCCATCGGGCCGACTAAAACAACATTGGTTGATTGCTTGCCCATGATATGATCAAGGGCGATTAAGCCAGTTGATAACTTGCACCGCAATACGGGCAAGCAGCTTTACCTGTTGAGTCAAATTTCAAAAACACCTTGGGATGCATATTCCATTTGTTCGCCTCTTTAGGTGGGCAATGAAACGGCAAATCTTTGGCTTCTACAGTAGAAAAGCTAACGAGTTTTTGTTGAAAATCATCGACGACTGCACTCATTTACACACTCCTTTGGCTATCCAACCTTTGTATTTATCATTGCGACCATAAACGCAATCAAAATATAGAGTTTGCAATTGCTCAGTGATTGGCCCACGTGTGCCAGAACCAATAACACGGTTATCTAACTCACGAATTGGCGTAACCTCTGCTGCTGTACCGGTAAAAAAGGCCTCATCTGCACAATACACTTCATCACGAGTAATGCGTTTTTCGATAATGTTATAACCCAAATCTTTCGCCAAAGTAAAGATAGTATCGCGAGTAATACCCGCCAATGCTGAAGTTAGGTCAGGCGTGTAAATAACACCATCACGAACAATGAAGAAGTTTTCACCACTACCTTCAGCCACAAAGCCGTCAACATCTAACAATAACGCCTCATCATAACCATCAGTCAATGCCTCTTGCAATGCCAACATAGAGTTAATGTAGTTGCCATTTGCTTTGGCCTTGGTCATGGCGATATTAACATGGTGACGCGTATAGCTTGAAGTGCGAATACGAATACCATTTTTCATATTATCTTCACCCAAGTAAGCACCCCACTCCCAGGCAGCAATAATCGTATGTACTTTTAGTCCATCAGCACGCAAACCCATACCTTCAGAGCCATAAAAACTCATTGGACGAATGTAAGCACTATCAAGGTTGTTTTTAGCTACGGCGTCTTTTTGCGCTTGGTTGATTTCATCTTTTGAAAAACCAATGTTCATATTCATAATTTTGGCAGAATTAAACAAGCGATCAGTGTGCTCTTCAATTCTAAAAATCGCTGGGCCATTGTCTGTTTCGTAAGCACGAACGCCTTCAAACACACCCATGCCATAATGCAATGTATGTGTTAATACATGGACTTTAGCATCACGCCAATCAACCCACTCACCATCAAACCAAATCAAACCATCTCTGTCATCAAATCCTGGCATCTTTATTCCTTATCTAATTCAAACGCACCGTGCAATGAACGCACCGCCAATTCTAAATATTTTTCATCAATTACAACCGATATTTTAATCTCTGAAGTAGAGATCATTTGAATATTAATATTATCTTGGTGTAATACTTCAAACATCTTCGCTGCAATACCTGCGTGTGAACGCATACCAATACCCACTAAAGAGACTTTAACCACTTTATCATCACTTTGTACTGCCATAGCACTCAATTCATCACAAATCGCTTGTAAGATCGCTTGCGCCTTATCAAAATCATTTCGATGCACAGTAAAAGCAAAGTTAGTCAAGCCTTCACGAGCAGACACACTTTGTACAATCATATCAACTTCGATATTTGCCTCACTAATCGGCTTTAAAATTTTAAAAGCAATACCTGGCTCATCGGGCACACCAATCAAACTCAACTTAGCCTCATCAATATTATGCGCAATGCCTGAAATAACCGCTTGTTCCATAATGTTTTCCTCACTGGTAATTAATGTGCCTTCAGGCTTGTCAACCATAGATGACAACACCCTTAAAGGCACCTTGTATTTTGATGCAAATTCCACACTACGGATTTGCAAAACTTTTGAGCCAAGCGATGCCATCTCAAGCATTTCTTCATAGCTCACTGTATTCATTTTTCTTGCCTTTGGCTCAATACGTGGGTCTGTGGTGTACACGCCATCCACATCCGTATAAATCTGACACTCGTCAGCATCTAGTGCTGCCGCCAAAGCTACAGCAGTCGTATCAGAACCACCACGACCTAACGTCGTAATATGCCCTTGTTCATCCACACCTTGAAAACCCGCTACAACCACAATCTTGCCTTCACTCAAACTGTCACGAATACGATGGTCATCAATTGACTTAATACGTGCCTTGCCGTGCTCTCTGTCCGTCGTAATGCGTACTTGCGAACCA
>CAZKWW010000072.1:4802-5463 GCA_964556635.1 uncultured Candidatus Ruthturnera sp. | reverse complement strand
ATGCGCACAAATTGGTAAAAATGTTCACCTTTCAGGGGGTGTTGGTATTGGTGGTGTTTTAGAGCCATTACAAGCTAGCCCGACTATTATTGAAGACAATTGCTTTATTGGCGCAAGATCAGAAGTGGTTGAGGGTGTGATTGTTGAAGAAGGCGCGGTTATTTCAATGGGTGTTTACATTGGTCAATCGACTAAGATCTTTAACCGTGAAACTGGCGAGGTAACTTATGGTCGCATCCCGGCAGGTTCTGTTGTGGTTTCAGGCAATCTTCCTTCCAAAGACGGAACATACTCACTTTACTGTGCGGTGATTGTCAAACAAGTGGATGCACGCACACGCTCTAAAGTGGGTATCAATGAATTATTAAGAGGTATTTAGCTTATCTCTAAAACTAAAAAACCCGCCTTTCGGCGGGTTTTTTATTGGTATTTATGTGTTACTAGTCACGTGTAAACAATGAATAGATAACAGCAACTGCCGCTAAACCAACTAGGCCATGTGAGCCAAGATTAGCAACAATGCCAGTAATAGTGCCGATTACATCGCCACCAATAAATGGAACGCTAGCGCCAAAAATTACTTGCAATACAATTGCTAAAGCAATTAAAGCTATACCAGCTTCTGTTAACTTCTTGAATGAACCGATAATAGTATCAAACA
>CAZKWW010000072.1:2159-4792 GCA_964556635.1 uncultured Candidatus Ruthturnera sp. | reverse complement strand
GTGGTTATTAACTTTTTACTACAATTAACAAGACTGTCAAGGTTTTTTGATGAAAAAATGCAAAATAATTGATAAAATTAGACATAAATTTGATAAAAGTTGCAAATTTACAACAATAAAACCCTTATAGCGTAAGGGATAACGCAATTCCGATGAAAATTACCATGCCAATGAAATTATTATGCAAAAAAGCTTGAAAACAGGCTGTTTTTTCTCTGTTTTTGATCATTTTTTGATGATAAATCATTAAAAATGCGCTAAAAATGATTGAAATATCGTAAAAAACGCCTAAATTGAAAACTTCTGAAATTTTTAAAAACACCAATAACAGGCAAATTTGCAATAATCCAATGATCCACTTATCAAATTTTGCAAATAGTACTGCTGTGGATTTCACCCCAATTTTTAAATCTTCTTCTCGATCTGCCATGGCATACATAGTGTCATAAATCACGGTCCAAATAACGGTGGCAATAAACACCCACCATGCACCATCAGACACGTTTCCATTCGTCGCGGCAAATGCCATTGGCACACTCATGGCAAATGCCAAACCAAGTACGAACTGTGGCAGGTGCGTCCAACGCTTGGTAAATGGATAGAGCGTTGCCAACCCAGCAGCAATAAATGCCAATTGAATCGTAAGACTGTTAGTCATTAACACTAAGCCAAAGGCTGCCAACATCATAGTAAAAAATAAAATCAGTGCAGATTTGGCGCTTATCTCGCCTGAAGTGATTGGCCGATGTTGTGTGCGTTTGACCAATTTATCAATTTTTCGATCAGCATAATCATTAATCACACAACCAGCTGAGCGCATAATCACAACACCTAATACAAAAATAATAAACAGATCAAACCGTGGCAGCCCATCTGCTGCTAAAAACAACGCCCACAATGCTGGCCATAACAACAAGTAAATACCAATCGGCTTATCAAGGCGCATGAGACGGAAGTAAGGGTTCATAACTGAGCTAAAAAATCTTGTAAATCTTGAGTAAGTGGTGCTCGCACTCTTTGAATTTCATTGGTCAATGGATTGGTAAAGGTTAGTTGGTGTGCATGCAAGAATAAACGCTTCAAACCTTTGCCTTTAACCTGTCGATCAAAACTTGGATCGTCATATTTATCGTCACCAGCGATTGGATGGCCGGCATGTTTAGCATGTGCACGTATTTGATGCGTGCGCCCAGTTTCTATCAGCACTTCAACAAGTGACGCTTCAAAATCATCGGAGTGAAAATTCTTCAAAGGTTGAAAATGACTAATGGCCTGTTTGCCTTTAGCATCAACAACCGTATAACGTGAGTTTTGATAAAGCGGCGCATCAATGGTGTGGCGCTTTTTACTCCAAGCACCTTTGACCAAGGCCGTATAACGTTTTTCCATTTGATGTTGATTAAGCTGCTCATGCAGGTTTTTTAATACGCTACGTTTTTTTGCAATCAACAATATGCCTGAAGTTGCACGATCTAATCGGTGTACCAGTTCAACCGGGTCTTTGTACATATTACGTAGAGCCTCGATCACGCCAATGGTGACACCGCTGCCACTGTGCACGGCCAAACCACTTGGCTTATTAATAATCAGTAAGCCTTTGTCTTCATACAAAATACTGTTGGTTAATAATTGCTTAAGGTTGTCTGACGCTTCAACTTGTCCGGCTTCTGATACACGGATTGGTGGAATGCGAACCACGTCATCCAGTTGTAATTTATATTCTGCTTTTTTTCGACCTTTGTTGACTCGTACTTCGCCTTTACGAATCACTCGATAGATGTGTGACTTTGGCACACCCTTAAGATGCTTTAATAAATAATTATCCAGGCGTTGGCCTTCGGAAAATTCATCAACTGTTTGAAAACTAACACTCATACACAAAACAATTGTTTGAAATTAGCAGTGGTGGTCTGTGCAATATCACCCACACTAGTGCCTCGTATCTCGGCTAATTTTTCAGCCACGTAATAAGTATAAGCTGGAGAGTTTGGTTTTCCACGATAAGGCACTGGGGTTAAATACGGCGAATCAGTTTCTACCAATAGACGGTCAGCTGGTACTTTTTTGGCAACTTCACGCAGCGCACCGGCACTTTTAAAAGTAATGATGCCAGAGAATGAAATATAAAAACCCAAATCTAATGCTGCCTCAGCCGTCTCCCAATCTTCAGCGAAACAATGCATTACACCTTGCTGGGCTTTTTCTTCCTGCATCACTTTAATGGTGTCTGATTTTGCATCACGCGTATGAATAATCATTGGTTTGCCTGATTGATTAGAGGCAGCAATGTGCCGCCTAAAACGATCACGTTGCCAATCGGCTGTGTCTTTTTCAATATGGAAATAATCTAACCCTGTTTCACCAATGGCAATAATTTTGTCATGGTCTGCTAGAGCAAGCAACTCCTCTATACTTGGATCCTTACCATCTTGCTCTGTTGGATGAACCCCCACTGAAGCGTAGATTTGATCATGAGATTTAGCCAAAGAAAACACCTCATCAAAATGCTCAAGATCAATACAAACACACAAAAATGTATCTACCGATAAATCCCTAGCATGGGCCAGCATACTCTCAACACTACCACCAAACTGGTCTAGATCAACACGGTCAATATGACAATGAGAGTCAAC
>CAZKWW010000072.1:0-2149 GCA_964556635.1 uncultured Candidatus Ruthturnera sp. | reverse complement strand
TCATAAACCTAGTTTCTTCAACCAGCCTTTGGCTTTATCATCTAGTTTTCCCTTGATGCCTTCCAGCTCACCTTCAAGTTGTCGGCGTATACCCTCTTTAATTTCTTTTTCGCCTAATTTTAAACCCTGATTTTCAACCTCATCTTGAATACGACGTAGGGCTATTTTCATTAGCTCTGCACCCACAAGGTTAATTGGAATACCTCTAGAGGCACCAAAATCATGAATCAATATATCAGGCACTTTCACTGTGTCTTTAAACCACTGGGTGTCAATCTTAAGTTGGGTATTAACAAAAGTAAGTGTTTTAATTATTACCCGAGTGTCTGAATGTTCATCGGCAAAATCAGTCGTATTTTGATATTGTGTATTGTTATTGTTAACACCAGGTGATGACTCTAAATTCTTTAACAACGTTACTAAGTTAACTTTGTCATCAGCTTGTTCTAATGTAAACAGCAAACCATCAAACTTCAATTGCTCCAAGATAATTAAGTCTTCATTGCTTTCAGGATTAATTTCTAAATCCAAATGATTTAAAACAAAAGCATTTTCATTTTTAAAATGACTTGGGTTTTTAACTTCAATAAAATCTAGGTTGATTTTTCCAGCTGATAAATCGCTTCTAAACTCACTAATACTAACTGGTGTTTTAAGTGATTGTTGAGCATAAGCTTCAATTGCATTTTTGCTTAACCCATCAAAAAACACAACAAAAGCAACAATAGCAATGGCGGTTAATAACAATAAATAAGTGAGTATTTTCTTCATGGTTGCTCCAATTGTATTTCTAGTAAAAATCGATCGTCTGACACATAAGGTACGTTAATTTGGTGTGATATCATCAGCACGCCTTGCACTTCTTCTTGGGAAAAATGATCGCCCTTCATTAATAGATAACGACCATTATCACACAATAAATGTCGAGTTAACTTTAATGTTTTATCAACTTGTGCAAAGGCTCTTGAAGTAATTTGTGCAAAACAAGCCTGAGGCTTGAACGCCTCAACTCGCTCATTAATCACATCAAGATTGTCCAATTGTAATTGGGTTTTTACAAACTGCATAAATCGACATTTTTTGCCCACGCTATCAAGCACACTAACGGACAACTCAGGTTTCATAATTGCTAGAACAACACCAGGTAAGCCTGCGCCTGCGCCTACATCTAGTAATGAGCCATCATTAATGTATGGCAGGATTGACAAACTATCAATCAAATGTTTTTTAACGCCTAATTGTGGATCACGAATAGCGCTCAAGTTGTAGGTCTTATTCCATTTGACCATCAATTCAAGATAATTTAAGAGTTTGTCGCTCTGAGTTTCGCTTAAAGACAAACCCATTTGCTCGGCTCCGCTGAGTAATATTTGCCTAAGGTCGTTCATGAAGCGGCTTTATAAGTTTTTAAATAAACCAATAAAATAGAAATAGAAGCTGGGGTCACGCCTTGAATACGGCTAGCTTGGCCAATGGTTTCTGGTTGATGATGATTTAATTTTTGCCTCACCTCTGCTGAGAGTGCGCCAATTGCATCATAGTCCATTGATTCAGGCAGGATTGTATTTTCGTTCTTTCGATATTTTTCAATCTCATCAAGTTGGCGTTTAATATAGCCTTCATATTTCACCTGATTTTCTACTTGTTCAATCAGCAATCGATCTTGTAAGAAAGGCTGGGCTGATTCAATTTGACTGAGTAATTGATAATCAACCTTAGGTCGCTTTAACAGTGTTTCTAAATTGTACTCATGATTTAACTTAGCACCCAAAACCTTGCTTGCTTGCTGGTCATCAGCTTGTACCCAAGTGGTTTTTAGACGTTGCTTTTCTTTTGTAATTAAGTCATATTTTTGCTCAAATGCCTGCCAACGTTCGTCATCAATCAGACCTAACTCTCTAGCCTTTGGTGTTAAGCGCTCATCTGCATTGTCTTCTCGTAAAAGTAATCGATACTCAGCACGTGAAGTAAACATACGATACGGCTCATTCGTGCCTTTGGTAATCAAATCGTCTACCATTACACCAATATAACTCTCGTCACGTTTTGGTAGCCAAGCATTTTTTTCTTGTACGCTACAAGCCGCATTAACACCTGCTAGCAGGCCTTGAGCCGCCGCTTCTTCATAACCGGTGGTGCCATTGATTTG
>CAZKWW010000071.1:0-5553 GCA_964556635.1 uncultured Candidatus Ruthturnera sp. | reverse complement strand
TGCGCGATGTGCGACTTTAGCACCGAGTGGTGCAAACAAAACACTCATCACCACAATACTCATTAGCGCTTCTGTATGAATAAAGCCCAAACCACCCGTGGCAGATTCCGCGTTCCAGCCTGCCACAACAAAACCCAATGCACCCGCAATGGCGATTGGCATGCCCACAGCCGCCGAGGTGGCAATGGCATTTTTAATATCAACATTGTTATAAGTTAAAAACGGCGTGGTCATCGTACCACCACCAATACCAACAATCGCAGACACCAAGCCAATAATGTAACCAGTAACGTGCCACACCCATTTGCCCAAATTATCAACATGCGTGGAGCTACTAAGTCCAAAATACATAATCGCAGCGACGCTAAATTCAAATAAGGCAAAGAAAATACGCATAAAATCAAAGCTCATCACTTTGGTGAGCATCGCCCCACTAAAAGCACCCAACAAAATAGTAGGCGTGAGTTTTTTAAAATTTTGCCAATGAATAGCGCCATGCTGATGATGAGCGCGAACACTTGATATTGAAGTAAATACAATCGCTGCCAAAGCCGTACCTACTGCTGTGTGCATTAAGACAGTTTGATCAATACTGCCAGCGAGTAAATACAACAAAGCCGGCACTATAATTAGCCCGCCGCCAACACCTAAGAGTCCAGCAATAAACCCTGAAAACGCACCGAGTAGTAGTAGCAGTATTATTTCAGCCAATCGCCAACCGTTTGAGTTAACAATTCATTTTGATCATTAAAAAAATGATCTCCTTGAATTTGTTTTTGCACATATCCGGTATTGTGACTCGAGGCATCTTGCCTTTGTTTAACCGTTGTTAAAACAGAATCTAAATCTTCGGTGCCATAAAGATCCAAGGTTGGGATATTAATAGCAGATAATCCAGATGCATCACCCATGCCAATGGCGATAAATTTTTTGAACGAATGGTCAGGATTGCCGGCTAAATAGTGCCTAGCCATTCTTGTGCCGTGACTATGTGCCACTAATAAATCAGGTGTTTTCCCTAAACTTTGTACATACTTAATACTGGCTTTAATGCGCTTATCCGCATCACCCCATAAAGGCTTGTATTCATTGCCCGGAATACCGTTAGCCAATACCGGCAACTGTATAGATAACGTATGGTAGTCTTGCTCAGTTAGCGATACGCGCAACGGCTGAATAACGCCTGTCCAATCAGGGTGTACACCCAAACCATGCATCACAATAGCCACCTTGTTTGAATCTGTTTCAGACTCGGTTAAAATCGTTAAGAACGCTCGATCGCCATTCTCTATCCACACCACATCACCATCCATTAGACCATCTTCAACAAAACTCGCCCAACGTGATTCTTTATCGTAATCCGGCAATGTCTGTGCAAAAGCAATATTGGTAATTAACGCAAATAATAAAACCAGTTTATTCATTTTTTTTCTCCTTTTTTTTTAATAGTCAAATTCCATTTTCTCAAATATCCATTGCGCATTCCTTCCAGCAATATTTTGATGTCCGCTTAAAAAGTGAAATTCTGATTGGTCGATTTTGCTCGCCTCTAGCATATCGCCATCATTTTCTAAAATATTGCCAATTTTCTTGATCAAGAATTTTAGATATTGCTGAGTATTCTTAGTGGCTGTGGCTAGATCAGAAGCACGGCCATGACCTGGAACAATATGCTGTGGCTTAAACTCAGCCATCTTGGCAAACACATCTACCCAACTTTGGGCGTTTCTAGCAGGGCCAATGCCTAGCATTCTGTCATTAAACACCACATCACCTGCGAACATAGTTTTGGTGCTTGGCATCCAAATCACAATATCACCCACGGTATGTGCTGGGCCAAAATGGTACAACTCTAAATTTACACCGCCCAATGAAAGTTTCATTTTTTCATCAAAAGTTTCAGTTGAGTAAAAAGGTACAGTACCTTCTAAACTCTCCTTAATTAACCCGCCCAATCTATTTAAATGGTAATCTGTTCTTACTTTTTGATCTTGACGAGTTTTTTCTGAAGATATTACTCTAGCGCCGAGTTGTTGAAAATAATCGTTACCTAACCAGCGATGGTCTTGACCGCCAGTATTAATAATCACCTTAATTGGTTTATCGGTAATTGTTTGAATAACTTCGTGAAGTTCTTTAGCGCCGAGATAGCTTGCACCTGAATCAATTAATACCACCCCTTCATTAGTAACAATCACGCCGTGGGTTGAGTTGTTGCCAAAGTTTGTTGGCGATCGTTGAGTGGTTTCACCCTCTAAAGCATAGACATTGTCAGTAACTTTTTGCACATTAAGTGCAGCTTGCGCTGATATCACACTGGTGATCAACATTAAGAATATAGCTATGTGCTTCATTTTTTACTCTCTCCCAATTAAAGAAATCATCTTACCACAAAAAATAAAAAATGAATAACCGTAAAAAATTGACAAATTTTAACAATGATTATTTTTCAACGAAAAACACCAATAATCGCTATTTTTAGACAAAATTACAACAAAAATAGCCTAAAAGTGATAAAAAATTACTATTTTTGAATAAAAATAGTAAAAATATAGGGATAAATAGCTAAAAAATACCAGTTTTTGGTAAATTCAATGAATTTTTAAGGATTAATTAGCAAAATTTGCTAAATTTTTGACTAAAAATAGCTAAATAAGAGTGAAAATTTAAGCTAATTTTGAACGAATTAGAGCAGAAACCGCTCCCATATCCGCTTTGCCACCTAGTTGCCCTTTGAGCATTCCCATCAGCTTGCCCATGTCTTGCATTGAACTTGCGCCTATATCAGCAATGGCTTTGTCCACAGCAGCGGCAATTTCAGCCTCTGAGAGCTGTGTTGGCATGTAATTATTAAGAATACTAAGCTCTGCTTCTTCAACCTCGACCAAATCGCTGCGACCTGCGTCTTTGAATTGTGAAATTGAATCTTTGCGTTGTTTCACCATTTTTTGAATAACGGCTAGCACTTGTGTGTCATCAAGCTCAATACGATCATCCACTTCTTTTTGCTTGATGGCGCCTAAAATCATGCGAACGGCCTTTAAACCTGCTTTATCTTTGGCCTTCATGGCCGACTTCATATCGTTAGTAATTTGGGCTTTAAGATCAGACATAATATTTAGTGTTTTATAAAATGATAAAAAAAATGCGGTTTAATTATAAACCGCATTTTATTTGAATTTCTAGTACATGCGTTTGCGATGAACTCTATTTTTAGCCATCTCTTTATGAGTACGCTTAACAGCTGCTGCTTTCATGCGCTTGTTAACCCAAGTGCGTTTTTCAAAGAATTCTTTTTTACGAACATCGGTAATAACACCAGCTCTGTCGCATGAACGACGAAAACGTCTAAGGGCGATATCAAATGGTTCGTTCTCTCTTACTTTAATTGAAGGCATATTTTTTTCCTTTATGAATCAGTGGTATCTGCATCGGCAGAGCTATCAAAATCAACCAATTGAACAATTGCCATTGGTGCTTTATCGCCAGTACGGAAACCAGCCTTTAAAATACGGATGTAACCACCAGGGCGGTCTTTGTAAAATGGACCTAACTCAGTGAATAATTTTGCGACTGAAGCGTCATCACGTAATTTTGCAAATGCATTACGACGATTGGCAACAGAATCATTTTTAGCTTTGGTAATTAATGGCTCAACCACACGTCTAAGCTCTTTTGCTTTAGGCAAGGTTGTTTTGATTGTTTCATGTAGAAACAATGAGTTTGCCATATTTTGAAACATCGCTTTACGATGAGGCGCATTACGGTTTAGTTGTCTACCTGACTTTCTATGTCTCATTTTTGTGTCCTAATATATTTATTATTCACTCATTAAGTCAACTGGTGGCCAGTTTTCAATGGCTGTGCCTAAGTCTAGGCCTTTTTCAGTTAACACTTCTTTAATTTCGTTTAATGACTTACGACCTAAATTAGGTGTTCTTAGCAAGTCTTGCTCAGATTTTTGAATTAAGTCACCAATGTAGTAGATTTGCTCTGCTTTTAGACAGTTTGCACTACGTACAGTTAACTCTAACTCATCTACTGCTGCTAGTAACTGTGGATCAAAGTCATCAGAAGTTGGTAATGCTTCTTCTTCTTCAACTAACTCTAACTCTACAAATGAAGACAACTGATCTTGCAAAATAGTTGCTGCACGTTTAACCGCCACTTCAGCATCAACAGAACCGTTCGTCTCAAGTGTGATGTTTAATTTGTCAAGGTTAACCTTTTGATCAACACGAGCCGCATCTACTGTAAAGCTAACACGCTTAATTGGTGAGAAGCTTGAATCTAACTGCATACCACCAATAGTTGACGCTTCGTCGTCACGTGTCACTGCTGTGTCGTAACCAATACCTGTACCAATTTTAAGTGTCATACGCATGTGACCGCCAGCATTAACTGTTGCGATTACTTTATCGGCATTGAACACTGAAATATCAGTGCCATTTGCTTCAATATCGCCTACTGTGATTTCACATGGGCCTTTCTTGTCGATAACCACTTCGGCAGTTTCAGCTGTATTTAGAGCAACTGATACTTCTTTGAGGTTTAATAGGATGTCTAATACATCTTCTTGAACGCCATCAATGGTTGAGAATTCGTGCATTACACCGTCAATCGCTACTTCTGTGACTGCTGAGCCCACCATAGAAGACAATAAAGTTCTTCTAAGAGCGTTACCCAATGTATGACCAAAACCTCTTTCTAAAGGTTCAAGGATAATTCTGTATTCGTTATTGCCTGTTTTTGATGATTCAACCAACTTTGGCTTTAAAAAGTCTCTTGCGTTACCTTGCATAATTAATTCCTTATTTTGAATACAATTCAACAATTAAATGCTCTTCAATCTCTGATGAAAGATCATCGCGAGCAGGAACATTTTTAAACACACCTTTAAGTGCTTTATTGTCTACATCAACCCAGTCAACTTGACCAGCTTGCTCAGCTAACTCAACAGCCAATTGAATGCGGCTTTGTTTTTTAGCTTTTTCTCTAATTGAGATTTCATCATTTGCACTAACTTGGTAAGAAGGAATGTTAACAATTGCGCCATTCACCAAAATAGATTTGTGTGATACTAATTGTCTTGCTTCAGCGCGTGTTGCACCAAAACCCATACGGTATACCACGTTGTCTAGACGACACTCAAGTAGTGATAATAAGTTTTCACCAGTAGAGCCTTTCTTTTGAGAAGCTTTTTGGTAATAAAGACGAAACTGCTTTTCTAAGACGCCGTAAATACGTCTTACTTTTTGCTTTTCACGTAATTGTAAACCATACTCAGTACCTTTTTGACGACGGGCATTGGCACCGTGTACACCAGGAAGCTGGGTAATCTTACATTTAGAATCTAGTGATCTAATGCCACTTTTAAGAAATAAGTCCGTGCCTTCGCGACGTGCTAATTTACAAGTAGGTCCAGTATATCTAGCCATAATTTATCCTTATACTCTACGTTTTTTAGATGGACGACAACCATTATGAGGGATTGGCGTTACATCTGTGATTGATTGAATTTTTAACCCTTGTGCATTAAGACCACGAATAGCA
>CAZKWW010000070.1:5406-5639 GCA_964556635.1 uncultured Candidatus Ruthturnera sp. | reverse complement strand
GTTTGTAGTTCATTAGATCAAGCATTACATGCATTAGATAAAGATCGTGAGTTCTTAAAAGCTGGCGGTGTATTTACTGATAATGTGATTGATTCATTCATTGACTTGAAGATGGAAGAAGTAACAGCATTACGCGCTTCTCCACATCCAGTTGAGTTTGATATGTACTATAGCTGTTAATAGCTTAAATACATAAGCAATAAAAGCCGTACTTTTGTACGGCTTTTTTGTGC
>CAZKWW010000070.1:0-5396 GCA_964556635.1 uncultured Candidatus Ruthturnera sp. | reverse complement strand
GCCCAAATTAAATGTAAAATAGCAAAAAACTATTTAATGAGATAACTATGAGCGAACTAAGGCACGATTGGACTTTAGAAGAAATTAACAATTTGTTTGCAATGCCATTTAACGATTTATTGTTTAAAGCACATAGTATTCATCGAGAAAATTTTGACCCCAACAAAGTGCAGGTTTCATCACTGTTAAATATCAAAACTGGCGCTTGCCCTGAAGATTGTTCTTATTGCTCTCAATCATCAAAGCATGATTCTGGTCTAGAGCGTGAAAGATTAATGAAAATTAACCAGGTTAAAGACGCCGCCAAAAAAGCCAAAGAATTAGGTTCTGAGCGTTTTTGTATGGGTGCTGCTTGGCGCAACCCGACAGACAAATCATTAGATATCGTTATTGACATGATTAAAGAAGTAAAAGACTTAGGTATGGAGTCTTGTGTGACTTTGGGCATGCTAACTAATGCTCAAGCTAAGCGACTTAAAGAGGCTGGGCTTGATTATTACAATCATAATATCGATACTTCAAAAGAGCATTACTCTAATGTGATTACCACGCGCGAGTTTCAAGATCGTCTAGATACGATTAGCCATGTTCAAGATGCCGGCATTAATGTTTGTAGTGGTGGCATCTTGGGGCTTGGTGAAACAGCACAAGATAGAGCTTCAATGCTACAAACGCTTGCCAATATGGATGTGCACCCAAATTCAGTGCCGATTAATCTATTAGTGCCCGTACCAGGCACACCCTTTGAGACAATGGAAAAGCCAAGCGACATTGATTTTGTTCGCACAATTGCTGTTGCAAGAATCTTAATGCCAAAATCTGTCGTACGTCTATCAGCTGGTAGAACAGACATGAGTGAGACCATGCAAGCCACTTGTTTCTTTGCAGGTGCAAATTCAGTGTTTTATGGCGATGAACTGCTGACGACGCCAAATGTTGCGCAAAGCAAAGATGAGGCGTTATTTAAAGGCTTGGGCATTAATATGCATCAGCACCATTAAAGACTTAATAAGTAGTCGCTAATCATCTTTGCCGCTTCTGGCTTAGCCAGTTGCTTTGCATTATCAGACATTTGCTGAATTTGTGTAGCGTCAATAGCTAATAATGTTTTTTCTAGCAATTTAAGATTTAAATCTTTTTGCTCGATCAAAATACCGGCATGGTTGCTAGCAAGAATCCTGGCATTGTAAAACTGATGGTTGTCAATGGCATGTGGCAGTGGGATTAGAATACTGGGTTTGGCTGCTATCATTAGCTCTGATACTGTCATTGCACCCGCACGACAAAGCACGATATCTGCCCAAGCATAGGCTTTTGCCATATCTTCAATAAATGCCACTACTTTCACGTTTTTATTGTTATATTGAGTATTAACGGCTTCTAAGTGCTGTTTGCCCGTTTGATGCCAAATATTGATGTCGATATCCAATCTAGTAACAATATCATTAATCGGTTTAGCGCCTAAGCTACCACCCACAATCAACAAATTGAGTTTTTTATTATTCGTATTTTTCTTTTTAGGTTTAAATGCCACCGGATTGCCAGAAGTCAAAACATCGCTTGAGCGATCAAACGTATCATCGAATGCTTGAAAAGTTTGTGTGGCGATTTTTAATAACAGTTTGTTGGTGGTACCAGGTACTGAGTTTTGTTCGTGAATAACTAATGGCACGCGTAATAACCAGCTCACCAAGCCACCAATACCTGAGGCAAAGCCACCCATGCCAAGCACCGCTGTTGGGTTTACTTTGGCAAACACACGTACTGTTTGGATAAAGGCAAGACTTAATAAGAAGGGCGCTTTAATTAAAGCAATAATGTTTTTACCACGTAAACCTACTGCACTAACTGTGTGCAGTGGAATATTATGCTGAGGTACTAATGTATTTTCCATGCCATGGTTTGAGCCTAACCATTCAACATTAACTGAGCGTTGCTCAAGCTCTTTAACAATAGCCAGCGCTGGGAATATGTGCCCACCCGTGCCACCCGCCATAATTAAAATTGTCTTTTTATCTTTAGACATAATTTCTTTGTTTGCTATAGGGTGCTCTATTTTCCATATCGATTCTAAGGATAATTGCTAAAGCAATAATAGAGAAAATTATACTACTACCACCATAGCTAATTAGCGGCAAGGTAAAACCCTTGATTGGAATAAGACCAAGGTTCATAGCAATGTTAACACCTGCCTGCATTGAAAACCAAGTAGAGATACCAAATGCCACGTAAGAGCTATATTTTCTACCGTGTTTGAGTGCTTCTTTGGCAATGTTGAAGCTTCTATTTAAGATATAAGCAAAACTAAATAAAACAAACAACATGCCAATGACGCCAAGCTCTTCACCAATAATGGCAAAAATCATATCCGTGTGAGCCTCAGGTAGTCTGATATATTTTTGAATACCAGTACCCAGCCCTGTGCCGGTCCAATCTCCTCTACCAATACCAAGTAAGGCTTGCTTAGTTTGTCCGACACCATCTTTACCCCATAAGTCATTCATCCAGAATGACAACCACCTGTCTAATCTAGTCGGATCAAAAACAACATATAAAGCAAGCGCCCCAAGTACACCAACACCCGCCATAATTAACTCTCTAATATAAGACCCTGCAATAAATAGCATGCTAAGTGCAGTCAGGGAGATAATAATAGTAGCACCTAGGTCGGTTTCAAGCATGGTTAGTACAGCTGAACTTCCTATAATTAATAATGTTTTACCTATGCCTATTAAAGAACTGGTTACTTGTTTTTCTTGACGAATCAAAAAACCAGCCATAAATAAGATCATGGCTAGCTTCATCATTTCAGAAGGTTGAAATTTAAAGACAACAAAGTTAATCCATCGCCTTGCACCGCCTGCAGAGTGGCCGATAGGGTCTGGCAAAAAAACGATTGCAAGCAATACAAGTGCCATAATAAAAAAAATGTGTGAATATTGTTTAAAAAATACAACTGAGGTTTTTAAGATGAAAAAACCAGCACCTATACCAAGTAGAATATAAAAACCTTGTTTTATTACTTTTGGTGTGCCATCAAGATGTGCAGAGGCAGAAAATGTCATAATCAATCCAAACACAATCAAAACTAAAATAGTAATTAATAGTTTTTTATCAGGAGATTGGCCAGTTCTATTAAACATTAAGCTTGCAATATGAATAACTAAAGAGTTTATATTTTATACCCTAAAATCCGGCGCTATTAGTTGAGCTTTTAGCGTGATTAGGGGATAATGTTGCATTTTGTAAATTTAGACACCCGCTCATGATTTCTACTGCTAATATCACCATGCAATTTGGTGAAAAACCTCTATTTGAAAACATTTCTATTAAGTTTCAAGATGGCAACCGCTACGGTTTAATCGGCGCTAATGGTTGTGGTAAATCCACCTTTATGAAGATTTTGACAGGTGAGCTTACGCCAACACACGGCACAGTCAGTATTAGTGAGGGCGAGCGTCTAGGTATTCTTCGTCAAGATCAATTCGCTTTTGAAGAGTCTCGTGTGGTTGATACCGTGATCATGGGCCATGAAAAACTCTGGGAAGTTAAAAAAGAAAGAGATCGCATCTACGCCTTGCCTGAAATGAGTGAAGAAGATGGCAACAAAGTAGCGGAATTAGAAATGGAATTTGCCGAGATGGATGGCTACATGGCAGAGTCATCTGCCAGTGAATTATTATTAGGTTTGGATATTCCTGAAGACCAGCACTATGGTTTGATGAGTGAGATCGCCCCAGGTTGGAAGCTTCGTGTGTTATTAGCACAGGCGCTTTTCTCTGACCCTGAAATTTTGTTATTAGATGAGCCAACTAACAACCTAGACATCAACTCAATTCGTTGGTTAGAAGGGGTTTTAAAAGAGCGTAAAGCCACAATGGTGATTATTTCTCACGATAGACACTTTTTAAATGGCGTGTGTACACACATGTCAGACCTTGATTACGGCGCACTGAAAACCTTCCCAGGTAATTATGATGATTTTATGATTGCCTCGACAGCCATTCAAGAAAAGATGCAGTCTGATAATGCTAAAAAAGAAGCTAAAATTAAAGAGCTTAAGCATTTTGTCTCGCGCTTCTCGGCTAATGCCTCGAAATCTAAGCAAGCAACTTCACGCTTAAAACAGCTTGATAAAATTGTTTTAGACGACATGCGACCTTCATCACGAGTGAGCCCCTATATTATTTTTAATCAAGACAAAGAGTTGCACAGAAACGTAATCGAGGTAGAAGGCTTAAGTAAAGGCTTCGATGATTTACAGGTTCTAAAGGATATTAATTTTATTTTTGAGGTTGGTGAGCGTGTTGCGATCATTGGTCAAAATGGTATTGGTAAAACGACATTGTTACGCACACTGGTGGGTGAGATTGAGGCTGACAAAGGCAAGGTAAAGTGGAGTGAAAATGTCAATATCGGCTATTATGCACAAGATCATAGTGATGATTTTGATCAAGACATGAGTGTATTAGATTGGATGGCACAGTTTAAAAAACCAAATCAAGACATACAAGAAATGCGCGCAGTGCTTGGCAAAATGCTATTTGGTAAAAATGACATCACTAAAAGTATTAAGTCGCTTTCAGGTGGTGAAAAGGGCAGAATGCTATTTGGTAAACTAATGTTGCAAAATCCAAATGTATTGGTCATGGATGAGCCAACTAACCACTTAGATATGGAATCAATTGAAGCACTTAACCTTGCACTTGATAATTATGAGGGTACACTTATCTTTGTGAGTCACGATAGAGAGTTTGTTTCATCATTATCTACCAAAGTGGTAGAGTTAAAAGAAGATGGCATGCATTACTATTCTGGCAACTATGAGGACTACTTAAAATCACAAGGATAAAATGATTACAGCAGTATTGAAAAGGTTTGTTGATCGTCAAGGCTTTGATTCCGCTGCAATACTGTCATTCGACACCTTGTTTGCCGTGGTGCCTGGTTTAGCATTGGGTTTAAGTGTTTTTTCTCTTTCTCCTTACTTTGCTGATCTTCAGCAACACCTAGAGCAATTTTTATTCACACAATTACTACCGCAAAATTACGATGCGGCTAAAGGCTATATTCAGCAATTTATCGTCCAAGCACAAGCATTAAAAGGCTTAACTTCGGTATTTTTACTCTTTGCAGTCATGTTGTTACTTTATGAAGTAGATAAACGCATTAATCTAACCTGGCACGATCATCATCATCGTCATTGGATGCAAGGGTTAATTTCTTATTTGTTTGTATTATTTTTGGGGCCGATTTTTGTCGGCGCATCGCTATTCTTTAGTTCTTACGTGATGGCATTGGAGTTGTTTAACCAACTACCAATGGCGGGTTATGCACCATTTTTAGCACCTTTTGTTTTGTCGCGAGTGTCGTTAGTTGAAAAATTAGTGTGCATA
>CAZKWW010000069.1:4200-5641 GCA_964556635.1 uncultured Candidatus Ruthturnera sp. | reverse complement strand
GTTACTCGTTGCTGGTTTTTTCATTGCGCAAATTCCTGATTTTCAGCTCGATGCTTCTTCAGACTCGCTAGTATTAGAAGGTGATAACAACCTTCGCTACTATCAAAGTATTAAAAAAGATTATGGCTCTGATGATTATTTAGTCATTAGCTATCAAGTTGAAAACAGCCTACTAGATCCGGCGCAAATTAAACACTTGGCCAATTTTAGATGTGCCATTATTCCGTTCACCACCCCTATCACTCACAGATTTAGCTTCTGAGGGCGTGTCTATTGATAACGGCAACGCCAATCTATTGCTAGCCAATAAAGAATTTAAATCTTCGCCTTTATATGGCGACAACTTAGTCAGCAAAGATGGAAAAACCACGGCTATTTTAGTCTCACTCAAAGGCAACCAGCGTTTCGAACAAAGACGACAAACACGTGATTCGATGCGTCTTAAAAGAGCGGCAAACGAGCTCTCTAAGGAAGAGTTAGCCAAACTAAAAAGTATTGAAAAACAAGTGCTTAAAGACGCCACCACACAAAGCGACTTGCAAGCCAAAACCATTGCCACCATTCGCACCACGATTGACCAATATCGAGACAAAGCCAGCTTATTTTTAGGCGGGCTACCAATGATTACGACAGATATTATTGGCTACATTAGTAGCGATTTAATCGTCTTTAGTTTGGCAGTCATTGGCCTTATGACATTAATTTTAGCACTTATTTTCAAAGGTGTTCGTTGGGTATTGATGCCAATCGGCATTAGCATTACTGGTGCTTTAACAATGACGGGTATTTTGGCTTTTTTAGGATGGAAAGTAACCGTTATATCATCCAACTTCTTCTCGCTACTGTTGGTAATGACACTCTCAGTCACCATTCATTTAGTGGTGCGCTATCGAGAGCTTGCACAAAATGATCCAGATCTTGGATACCATCAATTGATCAAAAACACATTAGAGCAAATGCTCAAACCTTGTTTATTCACCACACTCACCACCATTGCTGCTTTTGGTTCGTTACTCATTAGTGGTATCAGGCCTGTGATTGACTTTGGCTGGATGATGTCAATCGGCGTTACCATTGCACTAGTGCTTTCATTCTTAGCCTTCCCAATTATCATGGCATTACTACCAAAAGCCAAAGTACCAAAATTCAAAACCGAGCTAGGTGTTACCTATGGCTTGGCCAAATTTACCGAGCGATTTGGTAACCACTTATTGGTTGTATTGGTGCTATTCGTTGGTGCGGCTGGCATTGGTATTAACAAACTCAGTGTAGAAAATCGCTTTATTGATTACTTTAAAGAAAGCACTGAAATCAACCAAGGACTTACCCTAATTGACGAAAAACTTGGCGGTACCATCCCACTAGAAATTGTCTTTGATGATTTAGCTGAAGATTACTGGTATGACGAAGACCTGCGTGTTGATGTCCATAAAATTCACAC
>CAZKWW010000069.1:0-4190 GCA_964556635.1 uncultured Candidatus Ruthturnera sp. | reverse complement strand
ACACTTATTTAGATGGTTTGGATGAAACTGGCAAGGTGCTTTCAATTGACACCTTAATGCAAATATTGACTGAGGCAAATGATGGTCAAGCGCTTAATGGTTTCTTTTTAAATATTGTTAGAGGTCAAATCCCAGATAGTGCCAGAGCGCACGTATTAGATCCTTATCTCAATGAGGATAATGGTCAATTACGCATGGTAATCCGTATTCGAGAAACCAACAAAGATCTTAAACGTGGCGAGCTGATTAACAATATCGAACAACATATTTCACAAGAGCTCGGTTTTAGAGAGGGCAGCTTTCACACAACTGGGATGTTAGTCCTGTACAACAACATGTTACAAAGCTTATTTGATTCACAAATCAAAACCATCGCTGTGGTCTTTGTGATGATCTTTATCATGTTCCTGTTTGTCTTTAAATCCATCAGCTTATCTATTTTGGCACTCATTCCTAATACTTTGCCATCGCTATTTATTCTTGGCATTATGGGGCTAATGAATATTCCACTCGATTTAATGACCATCACCATTTCTGCCATTGCCATTGGTATCGGTGTTGATAATGCTATTCACTATATTCACCGCTTTAAGGCAGAGTTTCAAAAAGACAGGGATTATATGGCTACTATGTATCGCTCACATGGGTCAATCGGTTTGGCGATGTTTTATACCTCTATTACAGTGACATTAGGCTTCTTAATCTTGGCTTTATCTAACTTTATTCCAAGTATTTATTTTGGTGTATTCACTGCCATTGCAATGCTAAGCGCCTTGTTAGCCAACTTGACCTTGTTGCCAAAGCTTATCTTAATGGTTAAGCCAAAAATCTAGCTTAATTTCAGCATTACTTAACAATGTCAACACAACACCATTTTGATGTTCTTATTATTGGCACTGGTAGTGCTGGATTAATGAGCGCTCTACAATTGTCTGATGATTTGTCCGTTGCTCTAATCGCCAAAGACAAAATCCTTGAAGGTAGCTCTTACTATGCCCAAGGTGGTATTTCAGCCGTACTTGATGAAAACGATAATTTTGAATCACACATTAAAGACACCCTATCCACTGGTGTGGATTTAGCCAATGAAACCGCTGTGCGCTTTATGACTGAACAAGCGCCTTCTGCCATCAAATCTCTAGAGCGAGCTGGGGTTATTTTTACCCAACAACAAGGTCAGTATCATTTAACCACTGAAGGTGGTCACAGTCATCGACGTGTTGCTCATGTTGCTGATAAGACTGGTCAGTCTATTCAAACCAATTTACTTGATAGCGCCAAAGCAAAAAACAACATCACTCTATTTGAAAACTTTATTGCCATTGATTTACTCATAAAAAATCAACAATGTCATGGCGCCTACATTCTAAACAAATCAACCAATGAAGTTGAAAGCTTTATCGCGCACAAAACCATTATTGCAACTGGTGGCGCCTCCAAGGCTTATCTTTATACCTCTAATCCAGACACTTCAACTGGAGACGGTATTGCCATGGCTTATCGTAGTGGCTGCCATATTGTTAATATGGAATTTACCCAATTCCACCCGACTTGTTTATACCATCCGCATGCCAAATCATTTTTGATTTCTGAAGCCTTGCGTGGCGAAGGCGCTAAACTTGTCTTACCAACAGGCAAAGCCTTTATGCAAAAATACGATGAACGCTTAGAGCTTGCACCGCGTGATATCGTTGCCAGAGCCATTGATTCAGAAATGAAAACTCACGGTTTTGACTGTATATATTTAGATATTTCATTCAAAGACAAAGATTGGATTAAATCACACTTCCCTACCATTTATAAAAAGTGCTCCTCCTTTGGTATTGATATTTCACAAAATCCAATCCCGGTTGTGCCAGCCGCTCATTACACTTGTGGCGGCATCCAAACAGACATTAATGCACATAGCAATATTAACAACCTATACGCCATTGGCGAAGTTGCTCACGCCGGCGTACACGGCGCTAATCGCATGGCCAGTAATTCATTATTAGAGTGTGTCGTCTTTGCTAAGGCTTGCGCCAATCATATTAACCAACAAGTACTAACATCCAAATACCCAAGCTTTGACAACTGGGATGCATCCAGAGTAAGTTTATCTAAAGAAAAAGTGATGGTGACACATCTATGGGATGAAGTCAGACGCATCATGTGGAACTTTGTTGGCATCGTGCGTAGCAATAAGCGCTTAAATTCTGCACAAATGCGCCTGACACAAATTCAAAATGAAGTGGATGAGTACTATCGTCTTTACTTAATATCAAGTGATTTGATCGAGCTTAGGAATCTAGTAGCGACTGCTCAATTGATTGTTAAATCAGCTATCTTGAGGAAAGAAAGCCGTGGCCTGCATTACAATGAAGATTATCCAGATACTAGTGATAAAATTACTAATACAATAATTTAATATTTTTTATGCTACTACCAATATTGCATTATCCTGACAAACGCCTACGTACCGTTGCCAAACCGGTTGAAGCAGTAGATGATAACGTCAGAAATATGGTGAAAAATATGTTTGAAACCATGTATGATGCGCCAGGTATTGGGCTGGCAGCCACACAGGTCGATCATCATCAACGTATTATTGTGATTGATCTTTCCGAAGAAAAAAACCAACCACTATGCTTAATCAACCCAGAAATTATTGAAAAAGACGGCGAGATTGATTGGGAAGAAGGCTGTCTTTCAGTGCCTGATTATTACCAATGTGTTAAACGTGCTAACCATGTTAAAGTGCGTGCACTTAACGAGAAAGGCGAATCTTTTGAACTAGAAGCAGATGAACTTTTGGGTGTTTGTATCCAACATGAAATTGACCACTTAAATGGTATTTTATTTGTTGATCATCTATCTAAGCTCAAACAAAAACGCCTACTAGAGAAAACCAAAAAAGCAATCAAAGGTTAGTTCGTGTCTATTCAAATTGGTGATTACCAATTAAAATCACAAGTCTTACTTGCGCCAATGGCAGGCACTAGTGACAAGCCATTTAGAAGTATTTGCCGTGCACAAGGTGCAGCGCTCACTACCTCTGAAATGGTGGTTATTCAGCATCATTTACTCAATACCAACAAATCTAAACATCGGCTTGATTTCACTGGTGAGCCTGCACCCATTAGCATTCAAATCGCGGGGTCAGAAGCTGACGAGCTAGCGCATTCAGCCCAGCAAGCCCTAACTTTTGGCGCTAACATTATTGACATTAACATGGGTTGCCCAGCCAAAAAAGTGTGCAACAAAGCTGCAGGGTCAGCGCTCATGCAAGATGAATCCTTGGTTAAAGATATTCTTAATTCAGTGGTCAATGCGGTTGATATTCCGGTGACATTAAAAATGCGCACAGGTTGGAACATCACCAACAAAAATGCCCCAACCATTGCCAAAATAGCACAAGATGCCGGCATAAAAATGCTCAGTGTTCATGGGAGAACGCGTGAAGATAAATACAGCGGCATGGCAGAATACGACACCATTAAAACCGTTAAATCACAGGTCAGTATTCCAGTGATTGCCAATGGCGACATCACTTCAGCTGAAAAAGCCAAGCAAGTGCTTGATTACACATCAGCCGATGGGGTTATGGTCGGTAGGGCTACTCAAGGCAATCCTTGGATTATTCATGAAATTGATTATTTCTTAAAAAATGGAAAAAACGCACCACAAATCCCACTTGAAGTAAAAAAACAAACGATTTTGGAGCATATTGCTCAAATTCATGGCTTTTATGGTGAAAAATTAGGCACTCAGTTATCCAGAAAGCATATTTTTTGGTATGCTACTCACCTTGACGAACAAAGTGGCCAATCCTTTTGGAAAAAAGTGAATAAAATCACCGACCACAAACTGCAATACCAACTACTTGAGGAATTTTTAAATTCGTGAATACTGATTTACCCGCTTGCATCAATGCAAAACTTGATCGCTACTTTGAGCAACTCAAAGGCGAGTCGGCATCTGGTGTATTCAAAATGGTCTTGCAAGAAACCGAATCAGCCACCATCAAGTTTGTATTAGACAAGGTTGAGCAAAATCAAAGTGAAGCTGCGAGAATCTTAGGCATGAATCGTGGCACTTTAAAGAAAAAAATCGAACTTTACAAACTTTAGTCAACCCTGAGTAGACTATAATAATTCCCTTAATTTACACCTAATCATAGAAAAAATAAAATGGCTATACAACGCGCTCTA
>CAZKWW010000068.1:5066-5653 GCA_964556635.1 uncultured Candidatus Ruthturnera sp. | reverse complement strand
AATTTTATTCAAGCCATGAATATAGGCTTTAGCACTAGCGGTAATAATGTCTGTATCTGCACCTTGTCCATTGATAATACGGCCATCATGCTCTAAACGCACATTAACCTCGCCCAGCGCATCGGTACCTTGAGTTACATTAGAAACCGAATACAATTGCAGGTTGATTTCAAAATCCACTAAAGAACTAATGGCGCTAAAAGTAGCATCAACAGCGCCTGAGGTTTTTGCGGTGGCAGTTTGCTCTTTGTCATCAATAGAAAGCACAACGGTTGCAGTGTTTTCTTCGCCGGTTTCAGTGCAGACTTTTAGAGAAACTAACTTAATGGATTCGCTTGATTCAGTTTGAGCTTCTGACACTAAGGCTTGCAAGTCTTCATCAAAAATTTCATGCTTCTTATCAGCCAACTCTTTAAATCGTCTAAATGCATCGTTTAAATTTTCTTCAGAGTCAAATTCTACGCCAAGCTCAGCCAATCTAACTTTAAAAGCATTACGACCCGAGTGCTTACCTAGGACTAATTGATTGGCATTCCAACCAACGTCTTCTGCGCGCATAATTTCATAAGTTTCACGATGTTTTAAAA
>CAZKWW010000068.1:3407-5056 GCA_964556635.1 uncultured Candidatus Ruthturnera sp. | reverse complement strand
ACCTGCTTCATGAGCAAAGGCATTAGCACCAACAATGGCTTTGTTTGGCTGCACAATAAATCCAGTTACACTAGAAACTAGACGCGAAGCTTGCAAGATATGCGTGGTATCAATATTGGTATCACACTCAAAAATATCTTGACGTGTTCTAACTGCCATCACCAATTCTTCCAAAGAAGTATTACCAGCACGCTCACCTAAACCATTAATGGTACACTCTACTTGTCTTGCGCCATTGAGTACGGCTGATAGAGAATTAGCAACCGCTAAGCCCAAATCATTATGACAATGCGCTGAAAAAATTGCCTTATCTGAATTTGGAATACGTTCAATCAGTGATTTCATCGTGGCGCCAAATTGATGTGGAATGTTATAACCCACTGTGTCAGGAATGTTGATTGTAGTCGCACCCGCATCAATCGTTGCCTCGATAATACGACAAAGGAAATCTTCATCTGATCTGCCTGCATCTTCGGGTGAAAATTCGACATTATCCGTATATTGTCTGGCACGTTTAACGGCGCGAACTGCCTGCTCTACCACTTGGTCTGGCGTCATATTCAACTTCATTTTCATGTGAATATCACTGGTTGCAATAAAGGTGTGAATACGCGCAGAATTGGTATTTTTCAACGCTTCACCTGCTCGATCAATATCTTTATCTAGTGCTCTAGCAAGAGAACAAATAGTTGAATCTTGTACGGCATTAGCCACCGCTTGTACCGCTTCAAAGTCACCTGGTGATGCAATGGCAAAACCCGCCTCAATCACATCTACTTTCATTTTTTCTAATACTTTGGCAATACGCACTTTTTCGTCTTTGGTCATTGATGCACCAGGTGATTGCTCACCATCACGAAGGGTTGTATCAAAAATAATTAGTTTGTCAGACATTTAAGTCTCCTATGTTTTGTTTGTTGTATTTAATTTTAGGTGCAGGACTTTTCAATCATGCGAGTGATAATTTGCCTTACGGCAATAATCGTAACAAAGCTAAGAGATTGCTTCGTGAAAATGCATAAATTGTAACTTGATGACTCATAATGCGCATTATAAAGCAATATTAAGCGTTTTTTGCTCGTTTTTTAATTTGGCGTTTTTTTCTAACTTCAATCATCGTCATAATCAACCCTGATAAAGCATAGGCAAAAAAGAAAACAAATAAAATTGCACTTGGCCATAGTGTTGTCACAATAATGATTAACGTAGCAATCAGTAATAATTTAAAAGAAGACCTGCCTTTTAAGTTAATTTCTTTAAAACTATAGTAACGAACATTACTCACCATCAGTACACCAGCACCCACTAAAATAACCCAACTAATCAGTGTTAGATATTGATCATAATCAGTCACACCAATGCTTTGCTTAGTCCAGACCATGCCGGCAATCAATGCAGCTGCAGCAGGTGAAGGTAGGCCTTGAAAATAGCGTTTATCTTCAACACCAATCTGGGTGTTGAATCGTGCTAAACGTAGTGCGCCAGCAGCAGCGTAAACAAATGCACCCAGCCAGCCTATCTTGCCCAAATCAGAAAATTGCCAAAAATACATTAACAATGCTGGTGCCACACAAAACGAAAGCATATCTGCCATCGAATCATATTGCTCACCAAATGCACTTGTAGTTTTAGTCAGACGAGCGATACGT
>CAZKWW010000068.1:500-3397 GCA_964556635.1 uncultured Candidatus Ruthturnera sp. | reverse complement strand
CATCAAATACCATAGCAACAAAAATAGCAATAGCAGCGTCGGCGTATTGGCCTTTAGTGGCAAGAATAATAGAAAAGAATCCAGCAAACAAACCAAAGGTTGTTAGGACATTGGGCAGTAAGTAAACTCCTCTCTTTGCTTTTTTAACAGTCATGTTGAGATTATAGCGCTATATAGTTCAGCCTGGATAAATAAAAACGCCCAACTGAGTTGGGCGTTTAGCGAATAAAAAGTCTATTTAGTTTTTATCCTGATCGACAATTTTGTTAATCCAAGGCATCATTGATCTAAGTGATTCACCCACTTGCTCAATTTTGTGTTGACGCTGAATCTCACGACGCGCTGGTAAGTCACCAACATTAGCCACAAATTCTTTAGCAAATGAACCGTCTTGGATTTCACCTAAGATTTTCTTCATTTCTGCTTTAGTGTCATCGGTAATAACACGTGGGCCACGGGTTACATCGCCATATTCCGCTGTGTTTGAAATTGAATAACGCATGTTAGCAATACCACCTTCATACATCAAATCAACAATCAGTTTTAGCTCGTGCAAACACTCAAAGTATGCCATTTCTGGCTCGTAACCTGCTTCTACGAGTGTCTCAAAACCTGCTTGAACCAAAGAGGTTGTACCACCACATAAAACTACTTGCTCACCAAATAAATCAGTTTCTGTTTCTTCTCTAAAGGTTGTTTCTAAAATACCAGTACGACCACCACCAATCGCTGATGCGTAAGACAATGCAATGTCTTTTGCTGTACCAGATACGTCTTGCTGTACCGCGATTAAATCAGGAATACCACCACCTTTTTCAAACTCTGAACGCACTGTATGACCTGGCGCCTTAGGGGCAACCATAATAATATTAAGATCAGCTCTTGGTGTAATCATCTCATAATGAATATTCAAGCCATGTGCAAATGCTAATGTTGCGCCTTCTTTAAGATTTGGTTCAATACTATCAGTATAAATCTTAGCTTGGAATTCATCCGGCGCCAAAATCATAACTAAATCTGCCCAAGCGGTTGCGTCTTCAATTGACTTAACTGCTAAACCAGCACCTGTTGCTTTTTTCTCACTAGCAGAGCCTGCACGCAAACCAACCACAACCTCTACACCAGAATCTTGTAAATTATTTGCATGGGCATGGCCTTGTGAACCATAACCAATAATGGCAACTCTCATGCCTTTAATGATGTTTAAATCTGCATCTTTATCGTAATATCTATTCATTTTTTCCTCTTTATGTTATTAACCTTCTCTTCTTTGACAAACGCCAGTCACGCCTGTTCTAGAAACCTCTAAAATTTTAGACGCATCTAGTGAATCTAAAAAATCAATAATTTTTTTACTTTGTCCTGCAATTTCAATTAAGTAAGTATCTTCTGACACATCGATAATCTTGGCTGAAAATTGATCAATTTGTCGATCAATGTCAGCTTGCGTATTTGGATCGACATCAACTTTAACCAATAAAAGCTCACGCTCGATATGCTCTGTTGCTGTTAAATCAGTGACTTTAACCACATCAATAAGTTTTTCAAGCTGTTTAACAATTTGCTCAATAATGCCATCATCGCCCACGCTTACAATCGTCATACGAGATAGTGTTTCATCGTTAGTTGCTGCCACAGTTAGTGACTCAATATTAAAACCACGCGCCGAGAAAAGCCCTGAAACTCTTGACAAAGCACCAGCTTCATTTTCTAATAATACTGAAATAATATGTCTCATGGTTATACTAGGTTAAGACCTTCATCATTGGTTGAAGCCATTTCATCACGTCCGGCTAGCAACATTTCGTTATGCCCTGCACCTGATGGAATCATCGGGAATACGTTTTCACTTGGATCAGTCATAATATCTAAAAATACAGTACGATCTTTTTGCTTGAAAGCTTCAATTAATGCCGGCTTAAGATCTTCTTCTTTTTCTACTTTAATACCCATATGGCCGTAGCTTTCTGCTAACTTAACAAAATCAGGCAAAGCATCCATGTATGACATGGCATAACGCTTTTCATAGAAAAACTCTTGCCATTGGCGCACCATACCTAAATAGCCATTATTAAGATTGATAATTTTTACTGGTGTGTTGTACTGCAACATGGTTGAGAGCTCTTGCAACATCATCTGAATACTGCCTTCACCCGTAACACAGGCCACGTCTCGATCAGGTTCTGCTAATTTGGCACCCATAGCTGCCGGCAGGCCAAAACCCATTGTGCCTAAACCACCTGAGTTGATCCAACGACGAGGCTCGTTAAAATGATAATACTGAGCCGCCCACATTTGGTGCTGGCCCACATCACTCGTCACAATAGCCTCGCCCTTAGTAACTTCGTATAATGTTTCAATAACTGTTTGTGGTTTGATGACACCTGCTTTAGTTTGATAAGCCAATGAGTCTTTACCACGCCATTCGTTAATTTGTGACCACCAATTGGAAATATCCGCTGTTTGCTTGCCTTTTAAAACCGAAATTAGATCACTCAATACAGACTTAACCTCGCCCACAATTGGTACATCAACGGCAACATTTTTACTGATAGAAGATGGGTCAATATCAATGTGAATAATTTTTGCTGTTGGACAGAATTTTGATATATTTGCTGTAATACGATCATCAAATCTTGCACCTACCGCAATCACACAATCTGAACCATGCATGGCCATATTGGCCTCATAAGTACCATGCATACCGAGCATGCCAACAAATAAATCATCCTTGGCTGGATAAGCACCTAAGCCCATTAATGTTTGGGTAATTGGAAAACCTAATTGACGAGTAAAGGCTCTAAGCTCTTGATCTGCATTGCCAATCACACAACCACCGCCTGCATAAATAATTGGTCGTTTTGACGATAAAATCAACTCAGCCGCTTTAGCAATTT
>CAZKWW010000068.1:0-490 GCA_964556635.1 uncultured Candidatus Ruthturnera sp. | reverse complement strand
GGCTCGCCATCAACAATTGGCTGATATGAGCGCATATCAACTGTATCAGCATACGTAGGCTCATTAATTTGTGAGATGGTAACATCTTTAGGGATGTCAATCAATACGGGGCCAGGTCGACCCGTACTAGCAATATGGAAAGCTTTTTTAATGGTTAAAGAAATTTGATTAATGTCTTTAATTAAGAAATTATGCTTAACACATGAACGTGTAATACCAACAGCATCTACTTCTTGGAAAGCGTCATTACCAATCAATGGTGAAGGTACTTGACCAGAAATAACCACCATAGGGATAGAGTCCATATGTGCAGTCGCAATACCAGTGACCGCATTGGTAATACCTGGGCCTGAAGTTACCAACACTACACCCGGTTTACCGCTAGTTCTTGCGTAACCATCCGCTGCATGAGTAGCACCCTGCTCATGACGAACCAAAATATGTTTGATATCATCTTGCGCATCTAATGCATCATAAATATGTAATACGG
>CAZKWW010000067.1:3177-5852 GCA_964556635.1 uncultured Candidatus Ruthturnera sp. | reverse complement strand
ATACTGATTGAAGCCACTAGTGGCAATACCGGCATTGCACTAGCAATGGTGGCAGCGATTAAAGGTTATCAGATGATTCTCATTATGCCGGACAACCTTTCACAAGAAAGACGTGATGCCATGGCAGCTTATGGCGCTGAACTGATTTTAGTCACTGAAGACGAAGGTATGGAGGGTGCGCGTGATTTAGCCGAGCGAATGGAAGCTAACAACAAAGGCAAACAGCTTGATCAATTTGCCAATGAAGACAACCCAAACGCTCACATCAACACCACAGCACAAGAAATTTGGAATGATACTCAAGGTAAAATCACACATTTTGTTTCAGCCATGGGCACCACAGGTACGATTATGGGCGTTTCCAGTTATTTAAAAAATAAAAATTCTGCTGTTCAAATTATCGGTGTTCAGCCTGAAGATGGTGCACAGATTGCCGGTATTCGTCGCTGGCCAGAAGAATACTTACCTAAGATTTTTGATGCTTCTAAAGTTGATAGTATGATGGATGTTTCACAATCTTCTGCTGAAAAAATCACACGCGATCTAGCGACCCAAGAAGGTGTCTTTGCTGGTGTGTCTTCTGGTGGTGCAGTATCGGCAGCAATTGAGCTTTCTAAAAAAGTAAACAACGCCACGATTGTGACTATTGTATGCGATCGTGGTGATCGCTACCTTTCAACGGGGCTATTTACTACCGAGTCATAAATGCGTCGATACCTCTCTCATCAATTCCCTAATGAGATTAAAACTTACGCATCCCTACTATTGGCTAGCTTGGCCTCAGTTATTGTTATTACCTTCTTTCTGCAAGTTAGTGATTACGCGCAACATAGTTTTAAAAATCTGATTGCCGACAAACCTTATTTAAGCCTTATTATTACGCCAATTATCTTTATTGGTATTGTTTATATTGCTAAATATTATTGCCATTATGTACAAGGTAGTGGTATTCCACAACTGATTGCCGCCACTAATTCATACAACAAAAGTATTCGTGAAAAACTACTTTCATTTCGTATTGCATTGGGGAAAATCGGTTTTATTTTCCTAGGAATGCTGGGCGGTGCGCCTATTGGCATTGAAGGGCCAAGTATTCATATTGGTGGTTCAATTTTTTATGGGTTTAATCGTTTTATTAAGCTTAATCGCAAGTTGTTAATTCACGCACTCATTGCCATTGGCGGTAGTGCAGGGCTAATTGTTGCCTTTAATGCACCAATAGCTGGTGTATTATTTGCCTATGAAGAAATTGGCCGTAAATTAAAAAAACAAGCCTTAGTATTAATCGCCATTGTTAGTGCTATGGTTTATTGGTTTGCCATTATCTATCGTGGTAACGATGCTTATTTAACCGACCTATCTTCGCATTCATTTGATCTAACTTTGGTGTGGCAGCTTGCACCTTTGGCAATTATTGCGGGAATTTTTGGCGGCCTATTTTCAAAAGCAACCCTTTATTTAGTTAATAAGTTTATCGCTCATACTAGAGTAAGAGTTATTACTATTGCTTTACTTCTAGGTGTTATTGTGGCTATCTTTAATTACTTATCTCAAGGGCAAATTGCAGGTTCTGGACGAGAAGAAGTGTTACTAATATTAGAAAATCAATCTCTAAGTTGGGATTTTGTTGTTATGAAATATTTTGCAACACTTACCTCATTAACTTCTACCATTCCAGGCGGTTTGTTTATGCCAAGCATCTCAATTGGAGCAGGATTAGGTTCAGAGGCTGCTAACTTCTACACACAGATTGATACCCAAGTGATTGTAATGATGGCGATGATTGCTTATTTAAGTGCGGTCATTAGAGCGCCTTTAACGGCTACTTTTGTTATTCTTGAAATGACGCTTAGCTTGCACTTGCTTATCCCTGGTTTGATTGTCGCTTTTATTGCTAACTTTATTTCTAAGCAAATATTCGAACAACCTATTTACGAGGCATTGGCGGACAACTACCTAAAGCTCACCACCAAGTAATTAAAAAGGTTTAACCACCACCAGAATAATAATAGCCACCAGTATCAATACTGGAAACTCATTAAACCAACGATAAAACACATGCGATCGTGTATTTTGATCTTTCTTAAAAACATCCACCAAATGTCCACAATAAAAATGATAGGCAATCAGCATAGCCACTAATGCCAGCTTTACATGTAGCCAATATTGCCCAGCATAAGCTTGCCATGCATAGTCTTGTAGCATCCACACACCTAAGATAGTAGCAATCACAAAACTAGGCATCATAATGCCACGGTAAAGCTTACGCTCCATTACCTTAAAACGCTCAATGCTTGTTTTATCGTCACTCATAGCATGGTAAACAAACAAACGTGGTAAGTAAAACAACGCTGCAAACCAAGTGATAACACTAATAATATGAAAAGCCTTTATCCACAACATACAATTCCTAACAATAAATATAGTTGCTAACCATTATAGTAAAATAAAGTGAAACCAACCACCCTCTTTAAGGACTTGAAGAAATACCGCGAAATCCCGTACAACTATACTTCGTTCTCAGACAAGGAAGTGGTGTGTCGTTTTTTAGGTGAAGCCTCATGGGAACTACTTAATCAACTTAGGCAAAATCGCAATACCGGTCGCACCGCTAGAATGATGTTTCAAGTATTGGGTGATATGTGGGTGGTTAATCGAAACACTTATCTACAAGA
>CAZKWW010000067.1:765-3167 GCA_964556635.1 uncultured Candidatus Ruthturnera sp. | reverse complement strand
TCTATTGCTTGATTAATTGAAATGGCTGGTTGGGCCATTACAAGTTTTTTTACAGATCCAAACAAAAGTGTCATAAAAAAACTTGTAATGGCCCAACCAGCCATTTCAATTAATCAAGCAATAGACACCTTGCGAGAGTGGAAGGGAATAAGAAAAACCCCAAAATTAAAGCTTTCTAATTGGTTAATCGAAACCCTTATCTACAAGAAGACTTAATTAAAAACAAACGTCGTTGGAGAGCGCTCACCGAAGCGCTTTATTCACGCCTAAATCAAATTCGTTCTCGCGCCGATGGCAATGAAAAAGTACTCGAGTTAATACACAGTGCCGACCAAGCAGTTGATGGCTTTAAGCACTGTTTAAGTGAATTTCAAAATAACAAACAGCGGATTAAAAAAGCCTTACTTAAAGTCACTCATAATAACAACATCCGTTTTGATGCACTGTCTCGCTCATCACATGCAACCGATGCAACGGATTGGCGTGTTGAATATCCAGCGGTAGTCGTCACCCCTGATACCGAAATTGAAATTGCCGATATCGTCAAAACTTGTATTGAGCTAGGTTTAACCATTATCCCTCGTGGTGGTGGTACTGGCTACACCGGTGGCGCAATACCTCTAGATGCACAAACAGCGGTTATTAATACCGAAAAACTCAGTTTTATTGAGCCAATCCAAAACCAAGATGGTGTTTATTCAATTAATGTAGGTGCTGGTGTTATCACTAAGCGTGTGAGCGAGGCAGCCACAGCAAGTGGCTTAGTTTTTGCAGTAGATCCTACCTCGCAAGATGCCTGTACCATTGGTGGCAATGTCGCCATGAACGCTGGTGGTAAAAAAGCCCTGCGCTGGGGCACAACTATTGATAACTTATTGTCCTGGAAAATGGTCATGCCTGGTGGCAATTGGTTGCAAGTGAAGCGCCTGGATCACAATCAAGACAAAATTCAATTATTAGACGAAGTTAGCTTCAAAATCCATCATTTAAAAACCGATGGAAAAACCTTACTCAAAACCGAAACGTTAACCATTAATGCCACCCACATGCGCAAGAGTGGTTTGGGAAAAGACGTAACCAATAAGTTTTTAGATGGCTTGCCAGGCATCCAAAAAGAAGGTTGCGATGGTTTTATCACCTCGGCCGAGTTTATTCTTCATCAACCGCTCGAGCATGTTAACACTCTATGTTTAGAGTTTTTTGGTCACGATTTAGATAATGCAGTTTCTGCTATTGTTGCTGTTAAAGACAGCGTTGATGATTCAATAGATGTTGATTTAGTCGGCATGGAACATTTAGATGCTCGCTATGTAAAAGCCGTACACTACACTACCAAGGCCAACCGTGCAGAGCTACCAAAAATGGTGTTATTGGTTGATATTAGCGCCAATAACCAAACCTCATTAGATGATCAGGTTGACAAAATTATTCAACTCACACAAGATCGAGAAGGTGAATGCTTTGTGGCTAAATTACCAGAAAAACGACAAGCATTTTGGAAAGATCGCGCCAATACTGCTGCGATTGCTGCACACACTAACGCCTTTAAAATCAACGAAGACGTAGTGATCCCACTAGATAAACTGGGCGATTACAGCAATGGCATTGAGCACATTAATATTCGACTTTCAATTGAAAATAAATTAGCCACATTAGACGCGGTTAAAACTTATTTTCAAAACGTTAGTCCAGACTCTAGCCTAGTTAAAGACAAAATTAACCACGCTCTCACCCTGCTCAATGAAGTTGACACTGAGTGGAATAACGCGCTATCAAGTCTGAATCAAACAGCTGAATTTAAAGCCATTCAAGCAGGTGATCGCGTTATTTCCTATATCAATGAATTTGCACAGCCGCTAAACGATTTACTCATGGGCGATATCTTTGCCAACATACGCAAAGCGGTTCAAGCAATCCATACTGAATACCGTGAAATTCGTTTATTTGTTGCTACTCATATGCATGCTGGTGATGGCAATGTGCATACCAATATTCCAGTACATTCACACAACACGCAAATGCTACATCAAGCTGAAGCTGTGGTGGATGAAATTATGACATTAGCCTCAAATCTTGGCGGTGTAATTTCTGGTGAACACGGCATTGGCTTAACCAAATATCAGTATTTATCTGATGAATTCAAACAAGAATTTACCGACTATAAAACCCAAATTGATCCAAATGGGCACTTTAACAAAGGCAAGCTGATGCCTGGTAGTGGCCTGAATAATGCTTTCACGCCATCATTACGATTGGTTGAGCAAGAAGCACTAATCTTAGAAAGCAGTGAAATTGGTGAAATTAACGATATGGTCAAGTCTTGTCTGCGTTGTGGCAAATGTAAGGGCGTCTGTACCACTCATGTGCCAGAAGCTAATTTGCTTTATTCTCCACGTGACAAA
>CAZKWW010000067.1:0-755 GCA_964556635.1 uncultured Candidatus Ruthturnera sp. | reverse complement strand
CTGAAGCTTTCCTCTATGAGGAACAAACACGTCGAGGGGTTTCGATCAATCATTTTGATGAATTTAACGATGTGGCTGACCATTGTACTATTTGCCATCGTTGTGAAAAACCGTGCCCAGTCAATATTGATTTTGGCGATGTATCAATCAAAATGAAAAATATTTTGGTTAAACAAAATCAGCGCCATACCAACCTTGCTTCTAAGGTTTCCATTGCTTATTTAAATATGACTAAGCCATGGCAAATTAACCTTACCAAAAAACTGTTAATTGACTTTAGCTATAAAGCTCAACACCTCGTATCAAGACTCAGTAAGCCTTTGTTAAAGAAGCAACCTAATAAAACTATTGGTAGCCCCAATGCGCTCACTGAACTGGTGACTATTTTAGACAAGCCATTACCGACTGATACTGGCATAGCACCACTACGCAGCTTGCTTAATATTAATGATGCAGGCACCATTCCGATTTTAACGCACCCTGACAAATCCAATGCCGATTCACCAAGTGTGTTTTATTTTCCAGGCTGCGGTTCTGAACGCCTGTATTCAAAAATTGGCCTAGCCACGATCGCCCTACTTTATCACCAAGGCGTTAAAGTCGTATTGCCGCCAAGTTACTTGTGTTGTGGCTATCCACAAGCCAGTGCTGGCAACGAAGCCAAAAGTAGAGAAATTTCTACCGATAATCGTGTGTTGTTCCATCGTATGGCCAATACACTTAATTACTTAGATATTAAACATGTACTCACTTCT
>CAZKWW010000066.1:0-5921 GCA_964556635.1 uncultured Candidatus Ruthturnera sp. | reverse complement strand
ACACCTACAGTGATATCAAAACACTAACCAAAATGTATGAAACTGCACTTTCCCAAAAAGACGTTGTTGGGCTTTCTGTTGGTACACGCCCAGACTGCGTACCCGATCAAGTAATCGATTTGTTGCTTAAATATCAAAATCAAGGTTTTGACGTCTGGTTGGAATTGGGCTTGCAATCATCTTTTGATACAACACTTAATAAAATTAATAGAGGGCATGGTTTCTCTGAATATAAAGAAACCTTATTAAAAGCCAGATCTAAGGGCTTACGAGTTTGCACACACCTAATTATTGGGCTACCTGGGGAAAATATTTGGCATTATAAAACAACATTAAAACGTGTATTAAAACTGGGCGTAGATGGCTTGAAATATCACCCACTACATGTGGTCAAAGGCACGCAACTTGCCAATGAATATCGTCGAGGCGAATACCAGCCGATATCAATGAACGAGTATGTTGATGTTGTAGCAGATTTAATCAGCAATACACCAAAAGAGATGCTCTACCACCGATTAACTGGCACAGCTAACAAACAACAATTATTGGCACCTGAATGGTGCAGTAAAAAATGGGCTGTACTGAATGCCATAGAGCAAAAATTAAAACACCAAAATAAGGGGGAAACTTGTGGAACTAGTCTGTCCAGCGGGCAACTTGCCAGCGCTTAAAATCGCGATTGATAATGGCGCTGATACGGTTTATATTGGTTTTGGTGACGACACCAATGCACGTCATTTTGCAGGGCTTAACTTTAATGAGGATCGTGCTAGACAAGGTGTGAAATACGCACATAACAGAGGTAGAAAAGTTTATGTTGCTATTAATACCTACCCACAGCCATCAGGATGGAAAAGATGGACTAACGCCATTGATCGTTCAGCAAATATTGGTGCGGACGCCGTTATTTTGGCAGATATTGGCCTGATGGAGTACGCACACAATAAGTACCCCGATTTAAATCTGCACTTATCTGTACAAGGATCGGCCACGAGCTATGAAGCACTCGATTTTTATTATCAAAATTTTAATATCAAACGAGCAGTCCTGCCAAGAGTGTTGTCGATTGCACAAGTAAAAAAAGTGATTGAACACTCACCTGTCGAGATAGAGGTGTTTGGGTTTGGGTCTTTATGTGTAATGGTTGAAGGTCGATGTATTTTGTCATCCTATGCAACAGGGCGATCGCCCAACACTTATGGCGCATGCTCCCCTGCCTCTCACGTTGAATATATAGAAAATGACATTCAATTAGAGACCCGCCTAGGCGGTGTATTAATTGATTCTTACACCAAAGATGAAGTGGCCGGCTACCCAACCCTATGCAAAGGCCGATTTGAAACAATGGGTAATACTTATTATGCTTTAGAAGAGCCTACCAGTTTAAATACATTAGACATACTGCCAGAATTACAAAGAATTGGCGTTAAGGCTATTAAGATAGAAGGAAGACAAAGATCGCCGGCCTATATCCAAACAGTTGCCAAAACTTGGTCAACAGCATTAAAACAACTAGACAAAGGCAACTACCAAACTAAAGACGAATGGAATCAAGCATTGTCTGAAGTATCCGAAGGCTTTCAAACCACATTAGGTGCCTACCATAGGAGCTGGCAATGAAGATTTCACTGGGGCCTATTTATTATTATTGGCCTAAATATAAGGTTTATAAATTTTATGAAAAAATTGCAAAATCCAATGTGGATATTGTTTATTTAGGCGAAGTGATTTGCTCTAAACGCCACGAACTAAAACTTGAAGATTGGTTTACAATTGCAGATCAGTTAACACAGGCAGGCAAAGAAGTTGTTTTATCAACTTTAACATTATTAGAAGCTGATTCAGAACTCAAACGCCTTGATAGAATCACGCAGACAGATGAATACTTAATAGAGGCGAATGATTTTGCCGCTATTGGGCTATTATCAAAACAGCAAAAACCTTTTGCTATTGGCCCAAGCGTTAATATGTATAACGCTCAAAGCTTAAATATATTGATTGATAAAGGATTAAAACGCTGGTGTTTTCCAGTTGAGCTGTCACACGAAACACTAACAAGCATTGTTAAAGATACACGTGGGCATTTAGAAACTGAGATCTTTGCTTTTGGAAAACTGCCATTGGCTTTTTCAGCGCGATGTTTTACTGCACGTGCTTATGATTTAGACAAAGATGATTGCCAATACAAGTGCATAAAGCACGATGAAGGCTTGTTATTATCCACCAAAGAAAATTCATCATTTTTAATCATGAATGGTATTCAAACACTTTCTAGTAGCACTTTTAACTTAATCAACAATATAAAACAAATGAAAACTATTGGTGTAGATATCGTGCGCATTAGCCCTCAAACACAACACACCGAAGAGATTATTAATATTTTTAAAGGTGTGATTGATAACACATTGCCTTTAACACAAGCCCAATCCAAAATAGACGCGCTTACTTTAGAAAAACAATGCGACGGCTATTGGTTTGAACAGGCAGGCATGCATAAAATTGAACTTATCTGATTAACGACATAGGCAAGGCCTATGTCGTTCTAGGTTTAGACTTGTGTATCAGTATTAGCAATTCGGTCAAAATAACGCGCTCTGTAATAATGGCGTTTGTTTTCACTGCTATCTGTAAATGCTGCTCTATCATGAAGTACGTTATTACTAATAAGGCCCATGCCCGGCTCTAGTAACCCCTTAAAGACGCAAGGATTGTTTTTATTATTTAAAGCTTTTTCTAAAAAAGTTATCGCCTCTTGAACAAGAGGGGCTTGAGACCATTCAATGTTGCGCTTTCTAGCAGTGTAGCGCATATGTAAGTTACCTTGATCAGTCACACTAAACACCGGGCCTGAGCGATCTGGTCTAACGCCACCGCCAGCCTTTGTACCTGCAGGAATCAACATGACATCATCGCTCATGAGCGCCTTGATATAGTCAGGATTTTTTTCACGAAGCATAATATAGGCAATTTCATGGTCCATCAGCTGATTTTCGCCACCGCTCGCTGCCTTCTGCACAACGTGTAAATTAAGCGCAAGAATTTGCTTATCTGGTGCGTTGTAATAACCATCTGTATGCCAATGAATCTGACGATTAGTATAAGGAATATAGTTTTTTCTTACGCCGTTATTAACCACCGTTAATGAGGTTAAGCCGTTATCATCAGCCAGCCAATTCTTATTGATTTGTCCCAATCCAAATCTATTGGCTATCGCCATGGGTATTTCGGGTGAGGGGTCAGTACCTGTATTGCCAATATAAATCGCCATGTTAGCTCTTTGGGTCAAGTCTAATAAAGCTTTGTATTCATTTTTACTAAGACTTCTTGGATCTTTAATCTCAACCAATAAATCTTCAATGCTTTGTGGGTGAGAGGCTAATTTCTCATCTCTCCAATATTTGTAGGTCTCTTCATTATTAAGTAAAAAAGGAGAATTTGTATTGTTTGATTTGTATTGTGTATTTTGCATTAGTCAGTTTAAGATAAAAAATCTCAAGTTTAATTTGCTTATCCAATGGTTTCATTGACCAAAATCAAATTAAATTATTTTTTATCAACACTGCACGAATTTTCTTGGCCATATTGGCCAACTTGTTAATATCATTAAAATTTGGCACCTTATCTTGCCCAAGCTGATATTCCCATTCATCAATCTCTAATGCCAAAAAATCAATCAACTTTAAAGAGCAACCAGAACAACTATCAGAACAAAAATTGGCCTCAACAGCATCAAAAGGCAACGTGTCTTTTATTTGTGCAATAAGCTCATGCATTGCAGTGGTGGTGTTAGGCTTCACAATGATAAAGCGCTTTACTTTGTCTTTTTACAAAATAATTTTTCAAGTAGTGGGTAGCTTTTTTGTAAGACTTGCTCCGTTCTATAGCTAAACCAATGAGACTCAACCTCAAAAGCATCAAGAAAATTTTTGACATAAAGCCCTAATTCAGTTGAGCCCTGCATTTTAATTTTTCGTTGAAAAAACAATGTATCTGGGTCTTTTTTCTTGGCCACCATCGATAGAAAATGGCACGCTTTTGCCGATATGCACAAATCATATTCTTGTTGATTATCACCCACAATCAGCATGTTGTTTTTTAGGCTTAAAGCAAAAGATAAATTAATATCTGTTACTTTAATTAATACCCAATTATTTTCTAAAAAATCAAGATCACCAACACTAATTGCCTCTTTAAAGATTTGATTAAACATAGCAACAATTGCCCTATTACTAAGTGCACTGGGTATCAAAGCAAATGGTGATGGTAGTGATGACAAACCATGTTGTAGTGTATTAGCAATAGTCATGATAATTATTCAAGATAACAGATGGTTAATTTTATGGTGCTTGAGCATCATTTTGATTGACCCATATCAAGTAATAATAAAAATATAAAAATAATTTTAAAAACTTGATATGCGTCAATATACCACTACATATAGTTGTTCTATAATTTAAAAACACTAGATATAGTGCTTACCTAGAAGATAGGTATTTTTTGATTAATCTAATTATATAGGGGAACAATATGAATATAGCAAGCGCAAACACGCTACTTAGCGTTATTAAAAGAGATGGTACCACTGCTTTTTTTGACAGTGAAAAAATTCACCAAGCCATACTCAGGGCTGGCCAAGTTAGTGAAGAATTTGATAAAAATGAGGCTGCCTTATTAACCAGTCAAGTTCTCAAGGTTTTAGGCTACTCATCAGAGAGCGAACCTAGTATTGAACGTATTCAGGACATTGTTGAGCAAGTATTAATTTCGTCAAATTTTGTTAAGACGGCCAGAGCCTACATTGCCTATCGCGCCAAGCATAAAACACTACGTGAAGACAAAAAAACACTGGTGGATGTTGCTGCATCAATTAATGAATATGTTGATAGAGCCGATTGGCGTGTCAATGCAAATGCAAACCAAGGTTATTCATTGGGTGGATTGATCTTAAATGTATCCGGCAAAGTGATTGCTAATTATTGGCTCTCTCATGTTTATTCACCAGAAGTTGGCAATGCACATCGTCAAGGCGATTTACATATTCATGATTTGGATATGTTGGCTGGATATTGTGCAGGCTGGTCACTCAGAACGCTGTTAAGAGAAGGGTTAAATGGTATTGATGGACGCATTGAGGCCGCTCCACCAAAGCATTTGTCTAGTGCGGTTGGTCAGATAGTAAACTTCTTAGGAACTTTGCAAAACGAGTGGGCTGGTGCACAAGCATTTTCATCATTTGATACTTATCTGGCGCCTTATATTCGCCTAGATAATTTGAGCTATGAAATCGTTAAACAACAAATTCAAGAGCTTATTTACAACCTAAACGTACCCTCTCGCTGGGGCACGCAAACGCCTTTTACCAACCTAACCTTTGATTGGGTGTGCCCTGAAGATTTGCGCGATCAAGTACCCATGATGGGTGACGAAGAAATGCCTTTCAAATATGGTGATCTACAAAAAGAAATGGATATGATTAATCAAGCATATATTGAGGTAATGACTGAAGGAGACGCCAAAGGCAGAGTCTTTACTTTCCCAATCCCGACCTACAACATGACACCCGACTTCCCGTGGGAAAGTGAAAATGCCAAGCGTTTATTTGATATGACTGCCAAATATGGTTTGCCTTATTTCCAAAATTTCTTAAATTCTGACTTAAAACCAAACATGGTCAGATCTATGTGTTGTCGCTTACAGCTCGATCTAAATGAGTTATTAAAACGTGGCAATGGGCTGTTCGGTTCTGCAGAGCAAACGGGTTCATTAGGCGTGGTTACCGTTAACTGTGCTCGACTGGGGTACACACACCGAGGTGACAAAGAAGGCCTATATGAGCAACTTGATAAACTACTGTTAATGGCCAAAGATTCGTTAGAGGTAAAACGCAAAGTCGTACAAAAATTAATGGACAACGGCCTATT
>CAZKWW010000065.1:1390-5921 GCA_964556635.1 uncultured Candidatus Ruthturnera sp. | reverse complement strand
TGAGGCAGTTATTACTGTGCCTGCTTATTTTAACGATGCACAACGACAAGCCACTAAAGATGCGGCAACATTGGCCGGTTTAAATACATTACGTCTGCTTAATGAGCCAACTGCAGCTGCCGTGGCTTACGGTTTAGAATCTGGTGAGGCTGGCGTTCATGCGATTTATGATCTAGGTGGCGGCACCTTTGATATTTCTATCTTAAGTTTTCAAAAAGGCGTGTTTAAAGTACTTTCTACTGGTGGAGACTCTGCACTCGGTGGCGACGATTTTGATCAGCTAATTATTGATGACTGTATTGCTGCCTTAGGCCTAGGTGAGCTAACACCAACTCAAATGCAAAAAATCAAGCAATTTGCACGCACAGCTAAGGAAACCCTGACTGATAGTGAATTCGCCGAATTTAACTGTGTAGAGGCGCCTTATCGTATTACCAAGGCTAAATTCGAATCTTTAGCTAAAGCACTCATTAAGCGTACTTTGTTATTAACTAAGCGAGCTGTTAGAGATGCTCAAGTTGAGATGGATGACATTAAAGATGTGATTATGGTGGGTGGCTCAACACGTATGCCACTAGTAAGACAAATGATTGGTGATTTATTTAATAAACCTGTTTTATGTAGTATTAATCCAGATGAAGTGGTTGCCAAAGGTGCGGCAATTCAAGCCAATATTTTAGCTGGCAATAAATCACAAGATGATATGTTGTTATTGGATGTGTTGCCTTTATCATTGGGTTTAGAAACTATGGGCGGCTTAGTAGAAAAAGTCGTACACCGCAACACCACCATTCCTATTGTTCGAGCGCAAGAGTTCACTACCTTTAAAGATGGTCAAACCGCCATGAGTGTTCATGTGTTACAAGGCGAAAGAGAGTTGGTTAACGATTGTCGTTCACTCGGTAAATTTGATCTTAGAGGCATCCCGCCAATGGTGGCTGGTAATGCACGCATTCGCGTAGAATTTCAAGTAGATGCAGATGGCTTGTTGTCTGTGAGCGCCACTGAGGAAACTTCCGGCGTTAAAGCTGATGTCACCATCAAACCATCTTATGGTTTGAGCGATGGCGAGATGGAAAAAATGCTAAAAGATTCTATTTTGTTTGCCAAAGAAGACATCGAAGCTCGACAACTGCACGAGATGCAAGTAGAAGCCAAACGCACATTAGAAGCAATCGATTCAGCTTTAGAAAAAGATAAAGACTTATTAGACGACTCAATGATTAAAATGATCTTGCAAGCAAGAACTGATTTAGAAAAAGTGAGTGAAAGTGATGATGAAAAAGCAATTAAAACGGCTATTGATCATCTAGAAAAAGTTAGTGAAAAATTTGTAGAGATACGCATGAACAGTACAGTGATGAAGGCCATGAAAGGCCACAATGTTGACGAATTTTAAAAGGAAGTCTTATGCCACAGATTATCGTATTGCCTCATCATGAATTATGCCCAGAAGGCACAGTTATTGAGGTTGAAACAGGGGTTAGTGTTTGTGATGCGCTACTTGCCAACGATGTTGAAATTGAACACGCTTGTGAGATGTCAAATGCTTGCACTACTTGCCATATCTATGTACGTGAAGGTTTTGATGATATTGAAGAATCTGACGAAACCGAAGACGATTTACTCGACAAAGCCTGGGGCTTAGATCCGGACTCTCGCTTATCTTGCCAGGCGATTGTTGGTGATACTGATCTTGTTATTGAGATTCCAAAGTATACAATCAACCAAGTCTCTGAAAATCATTAAGCAGCGTCTTTTTATATTCTACTGCGTTAGATTAAAAAAATATTTGGTCATTTATAATTTATAAACTCCCTGCATATTTTTTTTAAAATCTGCCTTGAAGAATATAAAAAATACTTGCTTAACAAACAAATAAACGACTTTTAAAGTTTTAAAAGTTTAGAAACGAAACCTTTTTCTTCTTCCGGCGAGCCAAATTTTTCAATCACATCTTGTGGTTCGGTTTTTGACAACAGCCATTGTGGTATCGGCGGATGCTCGCTACTACCACAAGATTTCCCCAAATTGTTTGGGTGAAAGATCTTAACAAAACTTGGTTTTTCTAAGTCGTTAGTATAAACAATACCGCAGTAACGCTCTTGATGCTCATTGGTTAGAATTTTCTTAATTTCACTAATCTGGTCAGTAAAATGATTAGCGTCAGCAGTTTGTTTAGGCACCTCTTTCAAGGTGTCATATAAATACCAATCACTTGGCTGCTCAACCAACTTTTGCAATAAGGCATGGCAGTCATCCCATTGCATAATGCCAATAAAACGCCCTTGAAACTCATCAAAATAGTTAGACATGCAAAAAAATACCCATCAAAAATTCATAGTTTAATGATTTTTAATGGGATTATGGCGTCATAAGCCATTCCTGTTTTTAAATAAGAATTACTCAATCGTAATACTTGGGAATGCACCTAAAGCTTTATCTTGCTGTGTTAATTTAGCAGATACTTTTCTAGCGATTTCTTTGTAGATCTCAGCCACTCGACCATCTGGATCTTTTGCAACGGTTGGTGAGCCTTCGTCTACGTCAGTACGAATTTCCATTTCTAATGGCAATGCACCTAAGAAGTTAGCGCCAGCATCTTTAGCCATTGCTTCACCACCACCGACACCGAAGATGGCTTCTTCGTGACCACAGTTTGAACAAATGTGTAATGACATGTTTTCAACAATACCAAGAATAGGAATATTAACTTTTTCAAACATTGCTAAGCCTTTTTTCGCATCAAGTAGTGCAATGTCTTGTGGAGTGGTAACAATCACAGAGCCACTCACTGGAATCTTTTGAGAAAGGGTTAGTTGTGTATCACCTGTGCCTGGTGGTAAGTCGATTACCATGTAATCAACACCACGCCATAGGGTGTCACGTAGCATTTGTTCTAATGCTTGAGTTACCATAGGGCCACGCCAAATCATTGGTGAATCTTCTTCAACCAAATAACCAATTGACATGCTCTGCATGCCATGACCTAAGATTGGCAACAACTTTCCTTCACCAGTTTGCTCAGGTTTAAGCTTAGAAACACCCAGCATTCTTGGCTGAGATGGGCCGTAAATGTCAGCATCCAAAATCGCAACTTTTGCGCCTTCAGCTTGTAGTGCAAGCGCCAAGTTAACTGCAGTGGTTGATTTACCAACACCACCTTTACCTGAGGCAACCGCAATAATATTTTTAACTTCTGGCAAGACATCAACACCTTTCTGAGTAGAGTAAGTCGCTATTTTGGTTTCGATATTAACGCTTGAGTTATTAATGCCCGCATCTGACAATGCTTGAGTGACAGCATCTGATAAGGTCTGGTGGTAGCTAGCAGCAGGGTAGCCAAGTACAATATTAACAGTAACTTTATCGCCATCAATGTCGATGCTATCTACCGCACGCGAAGCAACTAAATCTTGCTCGGTGTAAATATCAACAACGGTTTCAAGAATATTTTCGATTTGATCTTGGGTTAAATCTGCCATCAGTTCCACGTCCAATTAAGTAAAATGATGCTATTTTATCGTATAACGATTATAAGCAAACCTTAATATTAATAAGCTTATTCATACACCCCTTATGCCACAACGAAAAATCCTAGTTACTTCAGCGCTACCTTATGCCAATGGTGAGATTCATTTAGGCCATTTATTGGAATATATTCAAACGGATATCTGGGTGCGTTTTCAAAAAATGATGGGTAATGAGTGTCATTATGTGTGTGCTGATGATGCACACGGAACGCCGATTATGCTCAAAGCTAATGAGCTAGGCATCACACCAGAAGAGCTGATTGCAGGCGTCAGTGAGCGCCATCAAGCTGATTTTAAAGATTTTGCCATTGGTTTTAGTCAATACCATTCAACGCATTCTGAAGAAAACAAAGAAATCTCTGCCGGCATTTATAACAAGTTAAATGACAAGGGTTTTATCAAAACTCGCACCATATCTCAAGCGTTTGATCCTGAGAAACAAATGTTCCTGCCAGATCGCTTTATTAAAGGCGATTGTCCTAAATGTGGTGCTACTGAACAATATGGTGATAATTGTGAAGCCTGTGGTGCAACGTATTCACCAACCGAACTTAAGAATGCAAAATCAGCTGTTTCAGGTGCAACACCAATCACTAAAGATTCAGAGCATTATTTCTTTGATTTGCCACAGTTTGAAGCTCAACTTAAAGATTGGACTGAAGCAGGGCACTTACAAGATGAGATCAGCAACAAGTTAGCCGAGTGGTTCGAGCAAGGTTTGCAGCAGTGGGATATCTCGCGTGATGCGCCGTATTTTGGCTTTCAAATTCCTGGTGTGGAAAATAAATACTTTTATGTGTGGCTAGACGCACCAATTGGCTACATGGCTAGCTTTAAAAAGCTGTGTCGTGAACAAGGGCTTGATTTTGACGAGTACTTTAATAAAGACTCTGAAACTGAGTTGTATCATTTTATTGGTAAAGATATTGTGTATTTTCATGCGCTGTTTTGGCCGGCCATGCTAATGGGCGCTGATTGCCGTACACCAACGGCTATTT
>CAZKWW010000065.1:0-1380 GCA_964556635.1 uncultured Candidatus Ruthturnera sp. | reverse complement strand
AATGGTCAAAAAATGAGTAAATCTCGCGGTACATTTATTCAAGCTCGTACATACTTAGAAAGCCTCAATCCTGAATGCTTACGTTATTATTATGCTTACAAGCTATCTAGTAAGATCGATGATATTGACCTTAATTTGGAAGATTTTAAACAGCGCGTTAATTCTGATTTAGTTGGCAAAGTGGTGAATATCGCTTCTCGTAGTGCGGGCTTCATTGTTAAGAAATTTGACAAAACCCTGTCGGCTTACGCCATTGAAGGTGATTTGTATAACGAGTTTGTTGGCAAGGGTGATGATATCGCCGAGCTGTATGAAGCACGTAATTACAATCAAGCCATGCGCGAGATCATGAAACTTGCTGATAAGGCTAACCAATACATTGATGAGCATAAGCCATGGCAGTTGATTAAAGAAGAGGGTAGCGAGGCACAGGTGCATGATGTGACTTCTTTAGCGCTTAACTTATTCCGTGTACTCATGACTTACTTAAAGCCAGTATTGCCGAATATGGCCGAGCAAGCTGAGCTGTTTTTAAATGTTGATGAGTTGAATTGGAATGATTTAAAGCATCCATTAACCAAACACCAAATTAATAAATTTAAGCCGCTGATGTCACGCATTGAAGACGAACAAATTAATACCGTGATTGAGGCTTCAAAACAAAACATACAAACCACCGAAGAAGAAAAAGAGGATGATAATATGATTAGCATTGATGACTTTACAAAGATCGACTTACGTATTGCTAAAATTGTAAAAGCCGAGCATGTCGAAGGGGCTGACAAACTCTTGCAATTAACACTTGATATCGGTGAAGAAAACACTCGCAACGTGTTTGCTGGTATTAAAGCGCATTACGCACCGGAAGATCTAGAAGGTCGCTTGACTGTGATGGTTGCTAACCTTGCACCAAGAAAAATGAAATTTGGCATTTCTGAGGGTATGGTGCTTGCTGCGGGTGATGGTAAGTCGCTACACATATTGTCGCCGGATAGTGGGGCGCAACTAGGCATGAAAATCAGTTAATTTCTGCGTCTTTTTCCATTCTATTTTGTTAGATTGTAAAAAAATTTCAATCACATAGTATTTGCTATGCTTAATCAATTTTTTTGCAACCTGCCTCATAGAATAAAAAAATACTTGTAATTACAGTTTGAAAAATTTTGGAAATTTTCCAAATGACAGCTAAAACGTTAAAAATCAGCTATTAAAATCAATAAAAACACTTGTTTAAAGCCTGAAACTAGCCTATTTTTGGCATTTTTTCGGTTTTAAGTGTTGGTTATGCAAAATTTAGGAAATTCTCTAAATGAGCGGTTTTAAAGCAATATTGACGTAAAATAGTCACAGTTTTTCGCAGAGATGTCACAGTGGTTGTGT
>CAZKWW010000064.1:0-6078 GCA_964556635.1 uncultured Candidatus Ruthturnera sp. | reverse complement strand
GGACTCGAACTGGCGACCTACTGATTACAAATCAGTTGCACTACCAACTGTGCTACTTCGGCATCAGATTGAGATTATACCCAAAGGGGTAAATTGCTCAATGATTATTTGCCAAAAAAATAGAGTGCATCTTGCTAAAAATAGCTACAAATAAAAAGCACCCGAAGGTGCTTTTTAAAATATTTAAAGTGTTTTGCTATTTATTTAACAAACTCAATAAAGCTTTGCTGATCTGCATCAACCTCGCCCATGACTTCAGCAACAGTGCCGCCAAACATATCACCTAACAACTTAGCGTTCATATAGCCCAACCAAACACTGCCATCTGTTTTTTCATAAACAGAGATTGTACAAGGCATAAACACTGAGATTTTTTTGTTTTCATTATGAACCAATGTGTTGTAAGCGTGCTCTGCATTGCAAAGATTAACTAGCATTACTGGTGGAATAATGCGCTTACCACCACTATGCTTCTTAATTGATTTATGCAATGGTTTGACACTCGGAATAACCCAACCTTTAGCTTCAGCATTGGCTTTAATTTTAGCCACTGTCTCTTCTACTGAATAAGGGCTTTCACTTCCTTTAACATCATGCCTGGCATTACGCTCCAACCAACTACTGCAGCCACAACCACACCAATAACAAAACCTATAATAGTATTTTTCATAGTTACCTTCTTAGTTTAGGGCTATTTAACGTTAGCCTGAGTTGGCGCTCCAGCAGGTGCAGGCGCAACCCCTGGGCCCCATGGTGTATTCACATAGCCATTAGGTGCGTAACGATAGTTGTTATACGGATTATAACCATAATAATCATCGTTCCAGCCCGTGTCAAACTCATCCATCATGTTGTCCATTTCTTCAAAATACCAACGTGGATCCCAGAAGTCATACGGGTTGTAACCAAACATGCCGTTATCATCATAATAACCATAACCATTATTACCCCAGTTGTTATTGTTGTTCCAAAAGGCGTTTGAGCCAAGTGAGGCCACTAATAAAGCCACTGCAATTATCTTTTTCATCTTTTTACTCCTTATTGTTATAAAGTTAACTAAATTATATAACGATAATATTAGAATAAATTGATATAGATCAACTTTGCTGTATTTTTTAGCTAAAAGGTTAAGACTTTCTCTGACTCGTCAATTATTTGATACAAATCTTCTAAAGTTGACATAGGGCACATATCGGTTGATCCAGATTTTCTAATCTTTAGACAAGTGCCACACGCCAAAACTTCACCACCCTTATTAACAAAGTTTTGCATTTGTTCGGAGATTTTAAACATATCAGTATCAAGCATTTCACTCTCAACGCCTTTGGCTAGCAAAAAAACCTTAACCGTATCGCCCTTATCGATAGCATAAATACCGACTCGAAAAGCATTAAATACTGTCTCAGGATCATTAGAATAAACCACTATGCCAAGCTTCATAATAATCTCCAATATAACTAATCTGTTTTTTATTCTACGCCCATCACATAAAAATCGCAAATATAACGACTAAAATTAAGCGTATTTTCAGACAAAAAAATACCCCAATAAAGGGGTATTTTAGTTTTTATAATCGGTTAATTAAAACCTAGGGGAGGCATTGCCTGCAACGGCTGCTTGTGCCAATGCATTCACTGCTTGTTTGTTTGCGGCCTTAGCCAGTGCGATGTCTTTGGTTTTCTTGGCTTCTTTGATCATCTTGCCGGTATCGCGCCAAGCCATGTTAACCTCTAATGCTTTTTTGTAGTTAGCTTCAGCTGCTGCTATGATTGCATCAAACGAGCCACCTTTAGCCTCTACTGGTAAAAACTCTGCCGGTGTTGGTGGAACTACCTTAACACCACCACCTAATTGGTGAACATAAACCACTAACTTTTTAAGCTGTGTTGCATTAATTACGCCTGATTGACCAAAGGCTGGCATTTCTGCATTTTGTGTATTTGCATCGCCAACTTTATTGACACCATGCTTAATCGTACGCAATACTGAAGCCCTTTGATCGTCTGCTTTAAAGCGCCAGATGCCATCGGTTAAGTTTGCTGCTGTCGGCGCTGTTGGTTTACCTGTTGGACCATGACATGCCATACACATACCTTTCATATAAAGCACTTGGCCTGCAGGGTCTTTTTTGCCTTGACTTAAGCCCATGACATAATCAGTTAATTTTTCCATCTCTGGATCAGTTAAATTGCCCAACATGCCTTTGCCTGGCATGTTGCCTTTTTTACCGTGTGTAATGGTGGTATTGATTTGTGCTAACGTGCCACCAAATACCCAGTCGTCATCTGCTAATACTGGGAAGCCATCGTTACCTTGGCCGCCTGCACCATGACAAGCTGCACAGTTATCACCAAATAATACTTTGGCCGTTTTTACTGCATACTCTCTCAAATCATCATTTAGTACGATTTCTTCTAAGCTGCTATCAGCAATGGCTTTTTCTTTATCAGCAAACTTGGTTTCACGATAATCTTCAAGTTGTTGAATACTTTCGTTCATTTCACTAACTTGAGTCCAGTTAGCAGAGCCTTTATTGTGCTTATCAAACCAAGGAATGGTCGGGAAATACAATGCATAAATTATAACTGAGATTGTGCCTATATAGAGCGCCAACATGTACCATCTTGGTGGACGGTTATTCAACTCTCTTAAGTCGTCATCATCCCAAAAGTGGCCAGTATTATTTTCACCTGGATATGGATTCTTATGTTCGCCCATTATTACTCTCCTCTCTATTATTCTTTATTCACAAAGTTATTTAATTCTTCAAATTTCTTTTTATTTTTAGGCCTAAAAGCATAAAAATAAGCGCCTACCATTAAAACAAATAAAACCACCGCTATGGTAGCGCCAATTTTATCAACCAGCGTCATTACTCTCGGTAAACCACGCCGTCTTCAAACTTAATCATATTGCCTAGTGATTGCAAGTACGCTACCATAGCATCCATTTCAGTTTTGCCATCAACTTGCGCTGCAGCCTCTGCAATGTCGCCATCGGTATAAGGTACGCCAACTTTTCTCAAGCCTTCCATGTGTGCTTGAATGGTTGCACCATCAACGGTTGCATCATCTAAGAAACGATATTTAGGCATCACCGACTCTGGCACGACAGCCTGAGGGTGGCGCATATGTAGAATATGCCATTCATCTGAATACTTGCCGCCTAAGCGTGCCAAATCAGGGCCAGTACGTTTAGAGCCCCATTGGAATGGATGATCATACTTTGATTCTACTGCTAGAGAGAAATGGCCATAACGCTCTTTCTCATCTCTGAATGGACGAATCATTTGTGAATGACATAAGTAACAACCTTCACGCAGGTAAATATCACGACCCGCTACTTCTAATGCCGTATTAGGACGAACACCATCACCTGGCTTCCAGTCTGATAATTTCTTATCGCCACGTTGCCACAACAAGCTCTTAGGTGAGCCGTCTGCCATTGTCACTTCTTCTTTCACTGCATCGGGATGCGTAAACAAAGGAACAATCTCAACAATACCTGCAATTGACACCGATAGTGCCATTAACAGATACATTGCAAAAATATTTTTTTCAGCTTTTACCTGGAAGCTTTCTTTTCCGTTTTGATTTGCCATTGCTCTCTCCTCCTATGCTGTTGCCGCTTGAGCAGAGGTTTGCTCCTGGCCTGCTTTACGAATGGTAATAATAACGTTGATCAACATGAACACCGCGCCCAATACGACTAGTGCACCGCCTGCTGCTCTCATAACATAGTATGGGTGCATTGCTGATACTGACTCTGCAAACGTGTAGGCTAATGTACCGTACTCATCGTACGCTCTCCACATAAGGCCTTGCATAATGCCTGATACCCACATAGCGACAATGTAAACCACGGTGCCAATGGTATGCGTCCAGAAATGAACTGCTAATAGTTTTTGTGACATTTTGACGTTGTAAATTTTTTCAATCATGTGATACAGTGCGCCTGCTGCCACCATGATGTTCCAACCCAATGCGCCTGAGTGTACGTGACCAATAGTCCAGTCAGTGTAGTGTGATAGGGCGTTAACCGTCTTCGCTGACATCACTGGACCTTCGAAGGTACTCATCGCATAAAAGGCTAATGACATAATTAAGAAACGCAAGATGTAATCTTCACGCAAACGATCCCACGCACCTGAGAGCGTTAAGATACCGTTTAATGCGCCACCCCATGATGGAATGATCATCGCCAGTGAAATGGTTGCGCCTAATGAGCCTGCCCAATCTGGTAAAGCGGTGTACTGCAAGTGGTGTGCACCTAACCATACGTAACCAAACATCAATGCCCAAAAGTGGATCACTGATAGACGGTAAGAATAAACAGGTCGCTCTGCTTGCTTTGGCACAAAGTAATACATCATGCCTAAGAAGCCCGCTGTTAGGAAGAAACCAACCGCATTATGGCCCCACCACCATTGGATCATAGCATCTTGTACGCCTGAGAAAATAGAATAAGAATCAAACCAACCGACTGGAATAGCCAGAGAGTTAACCACGTGAAGGTAAGTTACCATGACCATCATGCCCATAAAGAACCAATTGGCAACATACACGTGTGGCACTTTATTGCGATCACGAATGTGAATGGTCATAATAAAGTTATATAAATACGACGCCCAAACCAAAGTAATGGCAATATCAATTGGCCATTCTAGCTCTGCGTATTCTTTACCTGAGGTAATGCCTAATGGAAATGAGATAACTGCTGAAACAATAATTAGGTTCCAACCCCAAAAGGTAAACCATGCCATTTTGTTGGACCAAAGCTTGGTTTGATTGGTACGCTGAACAATATAAAAGGCGGATGCCATGAGCGCTGAGCCACCAAAAGCGTAAATTACCGCATTGGTATGTAGCGGTCTAAGACGGCCAAACTGAAGATACGGCGTATCTGTGCCTAAATCGTTTAAAAAAGGATAGGCTAATTCTGCGGCAATATAGACACCAACCAATGTGCCCACCACCAAATAAACCACCGACATAATGGAAAACCACTTTACGACATTTAAGTCATATCTTTCTGTTAAGCTCATCAACTCTCTCCTCGATTCGTTAATACCCTTTCTTTTATCGGGTTTTTAAAATAAATGATAATTCTACATAGACGTGATGATACCGTCAAGTCAATAATGAATTCTTGATATAGATCAATTTCTGCTATTTTTTATTAGCAATCGAATGGCGATAATGCTCAGCACTAAGGCCATTAAAAACCATTGTAATGCATAACCTAAATGCTTATCAACGCTACCGTAGAATGGCTGCCACTTGCGGAAGAAGCCATTATCAGCCTTGACATCAAGCTGCGCTAACATGGGAATAATTTGATAATCAGACAACTTTGAGAGTCGTTCTAAATTTAAAGATTGGATTAATATTGGAAAGGTTTTGCCAACTTTGTGTTGTTTAAGTTTGATACGTTCTTTGGGTGTAATGAGTTTTACTTTGATGGTGGTTTTATTTTCACTAACATTGATGTCGGCCAATTTTTCACGATTACCATGCCAAGGCACAAAGCCACGGTTAACTAAAATAGCTTGATTGTTTTTAAGCACAAAAGGGGTTAGTACATAATAACCAGCAGTTTTATTAATTATTTGATTATCATAAATAAATTGTTTGTCGTTGTCATAGTGGCCTTCAAGTAAAACCTGATAATGCTCTTTCTCTGTTAAGGTGTTGGGCTCTGTTATTAGCTCAACTGGGTTTGATTGCGCCAAAAAAACAGCGCTTTCAATGGTGCGTTTTTCATCAGCACGATCAAGCTGCCAAAAGCCCAACGACAACAAACCCCAAAACGTTAGAAAAATTAAAAGGCCTGGCAGGATGAAACTGCGTTTGATCATTTTTGTACAGGTACTGAGTTGATGGGTGCGTCCATCATGATGGCGTTTGGCTCAATCCAACCCATATAACCAGCAAACAACACCAGTAAAAATAGCAACACTGATAATGTCACACGAGTCACCAATGAATTAAACATCTTATCAGAGCCGGCTTTTCCGCCTTTAACCATGCCAATCAGACCAAACCCTAATGCCACTAAAATAGCAATAATAACCAAAAC
>CAZKWW010000063.1:3249-6107 GCA_964556635.1 uncultured Candidatus Ruthturnera sp. | reverse complement strand
AATTGTAAACATGCGTTTATATAATAAATTTAAGTAGCCGACATTATAATGTAGGTTATATCTCTTAATGCTTAGTAATTTAAAGCCTTTATGACACAAGCAAGCAATAAAACTGTTGTATTTTTAATGGGGCCTACTGCCTCAGGAAAAACTAATTTAGCTATTCAGTTGGCACAGCAATTTGAAGTGAGAATCATCAGTGTAGATTCTGCATTGATTTACAAAGGCATGAATATCGGCTCTGCGAAACCTGATGAAAACACGTTAGCAGCTTACCCTCACCATCTGATTGATATTTGCAATCCAGAAGAGGCCTATTCTGCTCATGATTTTGCACGAGATGCTAAAGCACAAATACAATTAGCTTTTGAAAATAATGAAATACCTATTTTGGTCGGCGGCACTTCATTCTACTTTAATGCACTTGAATACGGCCTATCAGACTTGCCAGAATCCACCACCGAATCAAGAGATAAATACAACCAACTATTAAAAAATAAAGGCTCAGCAACACTACACAAAGAACTAGAAAAAATTGACAAAAAAGCCGCTGATCGCATTCATCCAAATGATGCCCAACGTGTTACGCGTGCGCTTGAAGTGTTTGATTTAAGTGGAAAAACTTTGAGTGAGTTACAAGGCAATAAAAAGCCAGGAATCGATTATCCAATCAAAAAAATTATTCTCATGCCGCCACGTAGTGAACTGCATCAACGAATTGAAAAACGCTTTTTATCTATGATAGACGAAGGATTTTTAACTGAGGTTGAACAACTCAAACAAAACCCGAATCTTCATGAAGATTTACCTTCAATTCGCTGTGTCGGGTATCGACAAGCTTGGCAATATTTAAACGAAGAAATTGGCCAAGAAACCATGATTGAACGAGCTATTATTGCTACACGACAATTATGTAAGCGCCAAAGTACTTGGCTAAAAAGTGAAAAAGACGCGCTGATTTTAGAAACGATTGATATCGAATCAGCAGTAAAATTTATCCAACAACCTGTTTAAAAGCCTCACCTCGGGCTTCAAAGTTGTCAAACATATCGAAGCTTGCACAAGCAGGAGATAATAAGACTACGCCGTCATTAACCATATCGCCTGCCAAACTAACCGCTTCATCCATTGAGTCAGCGTAACTAACACTAGGTTTTTTAATACCTTCTCCCAATATTTTGGCACTCTGGCCAATTAGCACCACACCAGCAACATCTTTATCAATTAAATTAAATAATGGTGTGTAGTCTTCTTGTTTGGCAATGCCACCAGCAATAAGCACAATATTTTCGTGTCGATCAATCAGTGCGTTTAAGGCTTTAAGTGTAGAAACAACATTGGTGGCTTTAGAGTCATTATAGTAATCAACACCCTGTTTTTTAGCCACCCATTCAAGTCGATGCTCTAAGCCTTTAAAAGCTTTAATACTTTCCACCATAGAGTCGGTGCTAAGACCAATCTGATCGCCCAATGCTAGTGCTGCCAACACATTGGTAACATTGTGTTCACCAATCAATTGCATGTCGCCCACATACATCAATACATCGTCACCTTTTAAAAAATAACAACTACCGTGACAAGTCACGGTACCAAAGTCAGTAGGTTGTTTTGGCATATTCACACCAAAATGTTTGGCCGATTGCTTCTTAGGAACTAGTGACTCATCAATATTGACCACCAGATGTTGGCAATATTGATACAAACTCAACTTTGAATCAATATATTGTTCAAAACTATCATATCGATCTAAATGATCTGGTGTAATATTAAGCACCACACCGGTTAGTAGGTTTAAATTCTGCGTGTAATCAAGCTGATAACTTGATAACTCCAACACATAATATTCGGTTTTATCATCCAAGCAATCAAGCGCAGGTTTGCCAATATTACCGCCTACCGCCACTTTTTTACCCCCATTGGCAATCATCTCACCTAATAATTGGGTTACTGTTGACTTGCCATTTGAGCCAGTAATACCAATAACCGGCGCTTTAGCGTAGCGAGAAAACAATTCAATATCACTGGTTACTGGAATATTTTTTGCTCTAGCCCAGATAACAATACTTTGTGTTTGTGCAATACCAGGGCTGACAAATATTTCGTCAATATCAGCTAATAAATCCTGCGTCCAATCACCCAACACGGGCTCTGAATTTGGAAACTCTGATAAATAATCAGACAAAAATGGGGGTTGAGTGCGACTATCAGCTAGCCTGTAAGTAATATTTTGCTTTGATAAGAAGCGAGCAATAGACAAACCCGTATCACCAAGACCTAAAACCAGTTTCATGTTTTGATTTAATTTTCGGTATAAAATAAGAGTATTTTACACTTTTAATTTATAGGAATAAATCATGAACGCAAATGTTAGTACTCAAGCACGTGGCATTGCCATCAACAATGTTTTAAAAAACACTTATCAGTTATTATCTGCCACTTTACTGTTTAGTGGATTAATGGCTTATTTATCAATGTCATTAAATCTGCCTCACTTTGGTTTGATCATTACCTTGGTGGGTTATTTCGGTTTACTATATTTAACCAATAAGTTTAAAAATTCTGCTGGTGGAATTTTGGCCGTATTTGCTTTAACTGGTTTTATGGGTTTAACACTAGGCCCAATCATTGGTATGTATACCACAGCTTTTTCTAATGGCTCTGAGTTAGTCACCATGGCGATGACAGGTACAGGCTTAATTTTCTTATCGCTGTCTTTTTATGCCGTTACTTCAGGTAAAGACTTTAGCTTTATGTCGGGCTTTTTAACAGCCGGTATTATTGTGGCTTTCTTAGCCGGTATTGCTGCTTATTTCTTTGCTATGCCAGCATTATCATTGACTGTATCTGCTGCTTTCATC
>CAZKWW010000063.1:0-3220 GCA_964556635.1 uncultured Candidatus Ruthturnera sp. | reverse complement strand
TGCTAATGAGTGGTTTAATTTTGTTTGAAACTTCTAATATTATCCATGGTGGTGAAACCAACTACATCATGGCAACAGTAACGTTGTTTATTTCAATTTACAACTTGTTCTTAAGTCTATTACAGTTATTGGGTGCTTTCTCTGGCGAAGACTAACAGCCGGTAACACTATTCAAACATGATAGACTCTGAAGGCTATAGAGCTAATGTTGGTATTGTCATCACCAATGACAAACAACAAATTCTCTTAGCCAAACGCTACCAACAAGATTCTTGGCAGTTGCCTCAAGGTGGTATTGATGAGGATGAAACAGAACTTGAGGCTTTGTTTCGAGAGCTCGATGAAGAAATAGGTTTATCTGCTGAACACGTACAAGTGATTGCTAAAACGCCAAAATGGCTACGCTATGACTTACCCGATTATCATATTAGACGCAAACAAAAACCTGTTTGCATTGGTCAAAAGCAGGTGTGGTTTTTACTAAAACTTACCTGTGATGAAAGCAACATTAAGCTTGATACGCATTCTGATATTGAATTTGATGATTGGCAATGGGTGGACTATTGGCACCCTATCGAAGAAGTGATTGAGTTTAAAAAAACCGTTTATGAAGATATGTTAAAAGCACTAGCGCCTGTGTTGTTTGACAATCAACACAAAATCCCATCACGCTACTCTCGCCCACTAAAATGTGTGGCAATTACACTAAGCTAATAAACACTCATAAGCCACCTTATATCTAACCCCTATTGGTATAATTTGAGGCTTTATTCATTCATAGACAGGATTTAACACTTGTGAATATTGGAATTTTAGGCTTAGGCACCGTTGGTGGTGGCGTTGTAAACGTTCTTAACAAAAATCAAAATGAGATTGCTCGTCGCAGTGGTACAAGCATTAAAGTAACGCATGCTGCCGTTAGAGATATTAATCAAGATCGAATTTGCCCAACTGACAACCTTGAGCTCACCCAAGACCCTTTTGAAATTGCTAACAATACAACCATTGATATCGTATTAGAGTTAATGGGCGGCACTGGTCTAGCTAAAGATTTAGTTGAAACAGCGATTAAAAATGGCAAACATGTCATTACGGCAAATAAAGCACTAATTGCAACTCATGGTAACGAGTTGCTCTCGCTTGCAAAAGACAACAACGTACATTTGTTATTTGAAGCAGCTGTGGCTGGCGGTATTCCAATCTTAAAATCACTAGAGCAAGGTTTAAGCGCTAATAAAATTGAAATGTTAGCCGGTATTATTAACGGCACTGGTAACTTTATCCTGACAGAAATGCGCGATAAAGGTAGAGATTTTGCTGATGTATTAAAAGAAGCACAAGCACTTGGTTACGCTGAAGCTGACCCAACGTTTGATGTAGAAGGTATTGATGCGGCCCATAAATTAGCAATTCTGGCTTCTATTGCCTTTGGCTGTGAATTACAGTTTGACAAAGTATCAACCGAAGGCATTAGTCAAATCGAAGGTGAAGATGTAGCTTTTGCTACTGAGCTAGGTTATTCAATCAAACACTTGGGTATTGCCAAGCAAACCAATGGCAAAATTGAGATGCGCGTACACCCAACACTGATTCCAAAAACACGTCTATTAGCTAATGTAGATGGGGTGATGAATGCGGTCTTGGTTAAAGGTAATGCGGTTGGTCCAACACTATACTATGGCGCAGGTGCGGGTGACGAAGCTACTGCAAGTGCGGTAATTGCAGATTTGGTTGATATCATCAAAGGCACTGTTAGCAACGATACCTTAGGTTGGCAGTCTTTTGAGCCAATGGTCAATCGTGATAGCGATGAGATTGAATCAATTTTCTATCTCAGATTACTGGCCAGTGATGAGCCTGGCGTATTGGCTGATATTACATCGATTTTTGCTAACCACAACATCAGTGTTGAAGCGGTTGTACAAAAACAGATTGATGCGCAAAATAACGCTCATATTGCCATTATTACCAACCAAGTAAAAACAAGTGAAATGAATGCGGCTGTTGATGAGATTCAAAAAAATGATTTTATCCAAGAAAGTGTTAAAATCATTCATGTAGAGACACTAGATTAAATATTAAGGATTAAAGAATGTTATGAGATATACCGGACTAATTGAAAACTACAAAGACCGACTTCCTGTTGATGATTCAACTCGCTTAATCAGTTTGGGTGAAGGCAATACGCCTCTAATTCGTTTGGAGAATATTCCTACAACCTTAGGCAAGGATGTTGATATTTATATCAAGTATGAAGGTTTAAATCCAACAGGTTCATTTAAAGACCGTGGCATGACCATGGCGGTAACCAAAGCGGTAGAATCTGGCTCTAAAGCTATTATTTGCGCCTCAACAGGCAACACATCTGCCTCAGCAGCGGCTTATGCAGCGCGTGCTGGTATCAAAGCTTTTGTGCTTATCCCAGAAGGGAAAATTGCCCTAGGTAAATTGGCACAAGCAATGATTCATGGTGCGGTTATTATCCAAATCAAAGGTAACTTTGATGATGGTATGCGCTTAGTTAAAGAAGTAGCCGATCATGCACCAGTATCAATTGTAAACTCAATTAATCCATTCCGCTTACAAGGTCAAAAAACGGCTTCTTTTGAAATTATTGAAGAGCTTGGTGATGCACCAGACTATCACTGCTTACCGGTGGGTAATGCGGGTAATATCTCAGCCCATTGGATGGGTTACAAAGAATACCACGAAGATAACAAAACCAGTAAAAGACCAACAATGGTAGGCTACCAAGCAGCAGGTGCTGCGCCGTTTGTTAAAGGTGAAATGATTGACGAGCCAGAAACCATTGCCACAGCAATTCGTATTGGCCACCCACAAAGCTGGGATTTGGCACACGCGGTTGAGCAAGAGTCAAATGGTTGGTTTGATTCATTAACTGATGAAGAAATTTTAGCAGCACAAAAATTACTAACTGAACAAGAAGGTATTTTCTGTGAGCCAGCATCAGCCACATCACTTGCTGGTGCTATGCGTGATATTAAAAGCGGCAAAATTCCTGAAGGCTCAAAGGTTGTTTGTACACTAACAGGCCATGGATTAAAAGATCCTGACACGGCTATTGCGCAATGTAGTGATGAGATGATCAACATCAATCCAGTCATGGATGAGGTGCGAGACGCCATTTTAAATAACATGTAATCTGGATAATGTTTTTATTCAGATTTGAATAAAAATAAAATAAATTATGAGTAAAAAC
>CAZKWW010000062.1:241-6211 GCA_964556635.1 uncultured Candidatus Ruthturnera sp. | reverse complement strand
GGCAACATGGTAATTGTTGTTAAAACATAACGATACGTTACCAACTCATGTTCAGTGATATAGCTTGAAAGTATTTTTGCAATTGGCCACGAGGCGCCCCATCCCAACATCGCCAGCGTCATCCAGAAAAATAGTTTGCGATCAGTCATCATGACAGCCCTAATAATACACCTGCTAACACCATCACCACAGCAACAATTTGATTGATTCTCCGATCTGCCTTAGGCTTTGCAAGTAACGCCTTGATTTTAACAACGCTTGCGTTAATTAAACTAATGCCAACCAACAAACCTAAACCAACGGTCAATAGTATTTGCGCCGCATAGAAAAAACTCACATTTGATAATTCAATAAATGCCGGCAGAATAGCAATATAAAAAATCATCACTTTTGGGTTGGTCAATGAAATCAAAAGCCCGGTTGAAAACTCGCCAATATTACTTTTGTGTTTTGATTGTTCGCTCAACTTAACTTTATGTGCATGCCAAGCACTTACGCCTAAATAAACTAAATAAGCACCGCCCAGCACTCTGACATAGTTCATAACCGGCATGATGAGTTCTGCAAACAAATCTAGCGAAAAAATAACTGCCACTAAATACACCAAATCACCTAAAACCAAACCGAGTGACAAGTAAAAAGCAGATAAAAATCCTTGGGATATACTTTTTGCAAAGACCGCAAGCGTACCTGGGCCTGGTGTTATAACAAACACAAAGGCAATAACGAATAATGCAAAAAATTCAGTAATATTCATAGATCAATATAATGCCACAAAAACACCGACCAGCATCATAGTAACACCTGTTATTTCATTCACGCGTTTAATAACCTTTGGATTCTCTACATGTGCTCGCAATTTTAAGCCTAATACATTGGCAAGGCTGAGTACGAATAAAACCGTTACGCCAACAACACCTAACACTTCTATTTCAGTTGTCAGTGTCAAATTATTCAAATCAATAAATACTGGCAAGAAAGACAAGTAATAAATAACGCTTTTTGGGTTGGTTCCACCGACAGCAAACCCTGCAATCAAAAGTTTCATAATAGATTTTTTATCATTTCTAGTCTCGAAACTCACACCCTTAGCGACATATTGCTGATAACCAATGTATAAAAGATAAGCTGCGCCAAAAAATTTGACATAGACCATGCCTTGCTCAATCATCTGCGCCAAAATCGTTAGTGCAAACATCGCAATTGACACATAAAGCATATCAGCAACTGTATGACCAATTGACAACCATAAGGCTGATACTGCGCCGTAACGTGTTGAAGTCGCCAATACAGCGAATAAACCCGGCCCAGGCGAGATGGCGTACACGAAAGTTGCAAAAGCTAAAGAGAGTAGTGTGAGTAAGTCCATCTGCTATAATTTCCAATATTATTACTATGAATTTTAACGCGATATGAATTTAGATTATCTTGATTTTGAACAACCGATTGCCGACTTAGAGGGCAAGATTCAAGCGCTTTGCAATATTAAAGATAAAGCCGATATTGCCAAAGAAATGGAAGCGTTAAAAACCAAAAGTAGTGCACTAACTAAAAAAATATTTTCATCACTAAGTGATTGGCAAGTGTCTCAACTCGCTAGACACCCGCAGCGCCTTTATACACTTGATTATATTAACGATGTATTTGACGAATTTACCGAGCTTCATGGCGATCGCGCTTATGCTGATGATCATGCGATTGTTGGTGGTATCGCCAAGTTAGATGGTCAAAGTGTGATGTTTATTGGTCAGCAAAAAGGCCGATCAACACAAGATAAAATCAAATACAACTTTGGTATGCCCCGTCCTGAAGGTTACCGAAAAGCGCTACGATTAATGAAAATGGCCGAAAAATTTTCTATGCCGGTCATCACCTTTATCGATACACCAGGTGCTTACCCAGGTATTGGTGCCGAAGAGCGTGGTCAGTCTGAAGCCATCGCAAAAAACCTGTTCGAGATGTCAACCCTAGCAACACCAATTATTTCTGTGGTGATTGGTGAAGGCGGCTCTGGTGGTGCGCTTGCCATTGGTGTAGCAGACAAAATAATGATGTTTGAATACTCTATTTATTCGGTTATTTCACCGGAAGGCTGCGCTTCTATTCTATATAAAGATGCCGCTAAAGCCAACGTGGCAGCAGAGTCACTCAAGCTAACCAGTGCGCATCTTAAAAAAGAAGGCTTGATTGATGAAATTATTGCTGAACCTTTAGGTGGCATTCATCGTGATCCTGATGAAGCCAGAAAACTACTAAAAAATGCACTCAAACAACAACTAGAAGTCGTCGGAAAAATGACAATTGATCAGCTGCTTCAAGCTCGAGCAGAAAAACTCTTAAGCTTTGGAAAATTTAAAGAATAAAGACTCTTTTCTTGAGAACAGACAACTTGTTATCGCCTTAAGTGGCGGCATTGATTCTGTCGTACTACTGCATTATCTACACACACATTACCCTAACAATCTGCGCGCGATTCATTGCAATCACCACCTATCAAAACACTGTACTGAGTGGGATGAGTTTTGCAACAATCTGTGCAAAACGCTAAATATTGCTTATTCAAATGTCGATATATTCATCGAAAATGAGTCTAATTTAGAAGAAAATGCACGTAAAAAACGCTATTATTCACTATCTTCTAATTTAGAAGAAAACGAAGTATTGTGCACAGCACACCATCAAAACGACCAAGCTGAAACGCTTTTGTTGCAACTTTTGCGTGGCGCTGGCGTGGCTGGTTTGGCTGCCATGCCAAAATCAAAACCCTTGGGCAAAGGCACACATTACCGGCCAATGCTCAATATTGAAAAATCTGAAATTATTAAATACGCCAAAGATCATCACTTATCTTGGGTGGAAGATGACAGTAATGCCAATACTAATTTTCGACGTAATTTCTTACGACTAGATATTATTCCAAAGTTAGAAACTGTTTATAAAAATTTAGCAAAAACCTTAACTCGAAGTGCCAAACACCAATCTGAAGCCTTAAAACTCACACGTGAGCTGGCTGACATTGATATTAATGCCCACCATATTATTAACAACAGTGGCAGAATCAACATTAGCGCTTTAAAAAAGTTAGAAATTCACCGAATTAAGAATATCTTGCGCCACCATTTGAGCTTAATGAAGTTTTTAGCGCCCAGTGACAAAGTAATGGATCAAATTATTGATTTATTACACGCTAAAGAAGATGCGCAACCTCTAGTCAGCTGGGATAACTTCGAAATTCGCCGTTATCAAGATGAATTGTATTTTATTGATAATCAAACAGAGCAAAAACCAAATAATTGCCCATTCCACGTGGAATTTGAAAATTTACCAAATTTTTCCATTCGCTATCGCACTGAGGGGCAACGCATCAAATTGCCGGGTAAAAAACACTCTCAATCACTCAAAAAGGTCTTGCAAGATGCCAATATCCCACCCTGGGAGCGAAATTCGCTAAAAATGTACTATATTGACGATGAATTACGCGCCATGGAGCGACTAGGACGCATGGAGCACGCTGATTAATGTCTAACTACTCGTAAGGGTTGGCGATTTTGATTTTTTCCAAAATTTTAATCTCTAAAGCTTCCATCTCGTTAGCATCAGATTCTTTGATATGATCAAAGCCAAACAAATGCAATGTGCCATGAATGGCCATGTGAGTTAAATGATTATCAAACGTTTTATTTTGCGCGATGGCCTCACTAGCCACCACGCTGGTGCAAATCACTATATCACCTAAAATCGACTCATCAATCTCAACTGGTAGATCACTTGGGAAAGATAAAACATTGGTTGCTTGGTCTTTATCTCGATAGGTTTTATTAAGACCTTGAATCTCGGCCTCATCCACTATTCGAATGAGCAATTCACTCTCACCCTTGCCCAAATCAGTGATGATTTGCTGCAAAGTATCTTTGAGCTTTTGCTCATTGATCGAAACATCATTAATAGCGTTTTGAATAACAACCACGTTCAAAAAATTAGAATAAAATGATTTTATTTTACCCATATAAATTTATCCCTTAATGGCGATCGTTGAAGTTGCAATACCTGTACCACTAAACAAAACATTTGATTATCTGTGTGATGTCGAAGTGGGGGTTGGTACACGCGTCAGAGTGCCGTTTATTCGCAAAAAAGTAGTGGGTATTGTATTAGGCAATAAAGACAAGAGCGAATTTGACAAGCTCAAATCGGTCGAAGAAATACTGGATGATGAGCCAATACTAGACCAAACCATTCTTGATTTTTTGTTTTGGTCGGCCAAATATTACCATCACCCGATTGGCGAAGTTATTTGCGCCGCACTGCCAAAAAACCTACGTCTTGGCAAAGAAGCAAAAATTAAAAAAGTCACTGGGTTATCTATAGACACTGAAAAACCAGATTACGAGATTACAGATGAACAATCTCATGCAATTAATGAAATTGCCAAATCCCAAAATAGTTATCATGGATTTTTACTACATGGTGTCACTGGTAGTGGCAAGACTGAGGTTTATCTTAATATTACTCAAGCTGCATTAGACCAAGGCAAGCAAGTATTGGTATTGGTGCCTGAAATTGGGCTCACACCTCAAATGATCTCTCGCTTTGAATCACGCCTAGAAACTAGTGTTGTGGCTATCCATTCACAACTCAACGAAACACAAAAACTCGATGCCTATCTGATGGCAAAAAATACTGAGGCCGGCGTAGTGCTTGGCACTCGAAGTGCGATTTTTGCGCCGATGCCAAACCTAGGTTTGATCATCATCGATGAAGAGCATGACGGTTCATTCAAACAGCAATCAAGTTTTCGCTATTCGGCCAGAGATTTGTGTTTTATCCGTGCCAAGCAAGCCAATATTCCACTGGTACTAGGCACGGCAACCCCCTCACTAGAAATGTTAAAAAATGTGATGGATGAAAAAATCACACGCCTAACACTGACTAAACGTGCTGGTGGCGCTACTTTGCCAAAAGTAAATTTGATCGACATGAGGCAGCACTTTGACGGTTTGCTATCTGCGCCACTAATCGAAAAAATGCAGCAATACTTATCTAGTGGTAAGCAAGTGATGTTGTTTATCAATCGTCGTGGTTATGCGCCGGTTTATTATTGTAAAGAGTGTGGCTGGAAGGCCGAATGTGGACACTGCGACTCAGGCATGATTTACCATCGCCATATTAACCGGCTTAAATGCCACCACTGTGGTGATGAGCAAATGCCGCAGCATACTTGCCCAGATTGTAAGCAGCCTAGCCTTGAAGTGTTAGGTTACGGTACTGAGCGACTAGAAGAAACCTTATCATCACATTTTGCTGATACGCCAATTATCCGTATTGATCGCGATACCACGCGCCGCAAAAAAGCCTTTGGTGAACATTTAAAACAAATCAACTCTGGCGAGCCTTGCATTATTGTTGGTACGCAAATGTTGGCCAAAGGCCATGATTTTTCTAATCTGGCGATGGTTGGTATTTTGGATACGGACGCTGGCCTGGTGTCACTAGATTTTCGTGCAACAGAACATTTGGCGCAATTACTGATTCAAGTATCAGGTCGTGCTGGAAGAAATGCTGATCAAGGCGAGGTGGTAATCCAAACCCGCTACCCTGATCATCCGATTTTTAGTTATGTGCTTTCGTCGCGCTACACACAGTTTGCCAGCCAATTACTCAAACAACGTAGCAGTGCACTATTGCCGCCATTTTCACATCAAGCCGTGTTGTGTGCTAACGCCAAGAACAAACAAATGGCTGAGGATTTTTTGCGTGAAGCGGCTGGCTTATTAAAGAGCATTCAAATTGATACAGTGGAGATTTGGGGGCCGGTGGCCAATATTATTGAGAAAAAATCAGATTATTATTATTTCAACTTGCACTTGCAGTCACAAAACAGAAAAGCACTACATCAAATGCTTTCTACCTTTAACGAGCATATTGATACTTTAAAACTAAAAAACAAGGTGCGTTGGTATCTCGATGTCG
>CAZKWW010000062.1:0-221 GCA_964556635.1 uncultured Candidatus Ruthturnera sp. | reverse complement strand
AAATACACTGCGTAAGCATTCTGCCGGTTTGCAACCTCAAACGGCACTTCATCTTCAAATTCTGACCAATCAATACTATTATAAGTTTCTTCGAATTGCTCCATTTCTTCAACAGCGTAGCTAAGTTTTTCTAGCAAGAATTTAAGATAACGATAAGTCAGGTCCATCGTTTCTTTAGGCAAATCAGAGGCACTACCATGACCAGGCACAAAATACTCAAT
>CAZKWW010000061.1:0-6314 GCA_964556635.1 uncultured Candidatus Ruthturnera sp. | reverse complement strand
GGGATATTGCTGCAGGCGTACTCTTGGTTAAGGAAGCTGGTGGCTATGTGGGTGATTTCTCAGGCCGAGATAAATACCTAGAAACCGGAAACGTAGTCGCTGGCAATGAAAAAGTTTTTAAAGCTATTTTAAAAACCATTCATCCTCATTTGACATCCGATTTACAGCGTTAATTTTCTAGGGTTAACTGCTCCCCATTTAAGGCTTTAGCACGCTCACTCATCAAATACACAATCGCTGGAGACATAGACTCTGGTGTTGGATTATTGTCTGTATTTTCTGCCGGGTAGGCAATTTGTCGCATTTTGGTGCGCATGCGTTTTGGATCAAGAGAATTAACCTTGATATTGGTTTTTTCCAGCTCTTCGCTTAAAGTTTTGCTCAGACCTTCAATGGCGAATTTACTCACACCATATGCACCCCAATAAGCTCTTGCTGTTCGCCCTACTGATGATGATAAAAATAACACGCGCGAATCAGCTGATTTGTTTAAAACTGGAATTAAAAACTGTGTAAGCATAAACGGTGCGTTGACATTAATCTGCATGGTTGAATACCAAAGCTTAATATCGTATTGCTCAATCGGCATCATCGTGCCAATAATACCCGCATTGTGAATTAAGCCATCAAGTTGACCAAAGTGTTCTAATAAACTAGCCTGCAACTGCTCATAATGCTCAGGTGTTGCACCTTCCAAGTCAAGCGGGTACAGTACGGGTTCTTGATAGCCTGCATCCACGACTTCATCATAAACAGTTTCTAACGAACCTAGGTCAAGCCCAAGCATAATCACAGTTGCACCTGCTTTAGCTAAGTCTAATGTCATTGCCCGACCAAAGCCACGGTTGGCGCCAGTGACTAAAATAACTTTGTCTTTTAGCTCGTTTTCAGTGATTTGATAATCAGTTGAAATATTCATTATTTAAGTTCCTTTTTACTTTGCACGCCCAGTGTTTTTAGTTTTTCAGCGCGGCCGATTAAATTGCCCTTGCCATCTGATAATTTACCACGTGCTTCTTTATAGCTCTTCTGTGCTTTATCAAGATGTTTTTCAATGTCATCCATCGAGGTAACAAAGCCAAATAGTTTGTCATACATTGCGCCTGCTTGACGAGCAATCTCTTCAGAATTTTGATTTTGACGCTCTGTTTGCCAGATATGATGTACAGTCTTAAGGCTCATCATTAGAGTGGATGGAGACACCAAAACAATGTTCTTTTTAAGTGCTGTGGTGAATAAATCAGGTTTTTGATCAAGCGCCACTAATAGAGCTGATTCGATCGGAATAAAGACAAAGATAAAATCAAGCGTTAACACACCCTCAAGATTTTCATATTCTTTAATACTAATGCCATTGATATGTGCCTCAACCGAAGCCACGTGCGCTTTCAGCATCGCTTGGTCTGATTGATTGGCAATGTAGTCTTTATAAGCTTTTAGAGAAACTTTCGAATCAATAATAATGTCTTTTTCTTCAGGTAAATGCAACACAACATCTGGCTTAAAAGCCTCACCCTGCTCATTTTTAAGTTGTTTTTGGGTGTCAAATTCATGCCCTTCCCTTAAACCTGAACTTGACAATATAGAGCTTAAAATCATCTCACCCCAGTCGCCTTGCTGCTTATTGTCATAAGTTAGTGCATCGGTAAGATTTTGCGTGGTTTCTTGCGCCTCAATACTGGTCTTTTTCAGGTTTTCAATTTGGGCTGATAAAGTCGCTCTTTCTTTAACTTGTTCAGTGGTGATGATTTCAATCTTGTCTCTAAACTCTTTAAGCTGTGCTTGTAAAGGCGTTAATAATTCAGAGTTTTTAACACTTAAGTCGTTACGATCTTTAGCCAAAATGTCACTTGCCACGGCTTTAAAATCCTTGCTCATTTGCTCTTTGGCAATGTTAATTAAATCAACCTCTTTTTTGTGTGATTCAATTTCTTTATCAAGGCTGACTTCAAGATGAATTTTGTCAGTTTTTAAAACTTGCAGTTTAGCGTTTAAATAAAAATAAACACCGATTGCACCAACAAGCAATCCAACTAATACACTAATAATTTCCATTCATTAACTCCAATATTTCTGATGGTTGTTTTATTAAATAATCATAACCCCAATCTTGCTCAACTTTGCCATAACCATAAGTGACCGCCACCGTCTTAATTTGTGCATTTTTACCAGCAACCATGTCATTTTTGTCATCACCAACAAACCAGCAATGTTGCGGTGAAACGCCAAGCTGTGCACAAGCAAAAAGCAATCGCGAAGGATGTTGTTTATTATATTCTAAGGTGTCTCCACTAACGACAACATGCGGATTTAAGTCTAGTTTTTCTAATAAAAAATGTGTTAAATTTTCTGGCTTGTTAGTGACGATGCCCCAAAATAGATTTTGTTTTTTAAAGGTTTTAAGTAGTACATCAATGCCTTTAAAAGGCTTTGAGAATTGATCGATATTTTCCGTATAAATTTTTAAAATTCTTTGATGTCGATCAACAAAATTAGGATGAGACTCATCACAATCAAAACCATACTTAATCAACGCTTTTCCACCAAGGGCTACTAAAGGTTTAATTTGCTCATAAGGCTTTTCATTAATACCATTTTCCAGCAGCAAAGTATTTAGCGCATAAGCAAGGTCAGGTGCGGTATCAATTAGTGTGCCGTCTAAATCAAAAAGAATGGTGTTAACCGTCATAGAAAATCGTTAAAATCTGTAAATGGTGTTTTTTGAAAAAAACATTGATAAATTATAACGTTTATACCTACTAATACGAATGCTGTTTTTAAGATCATTAATTTACTTTTTGGGCTCAACACTGGTTTTATCAGCGTTGGTTGCTATTGCACTTATGGTGTTTTTTACGCCAGTTAAAGTTCGCTATGCTATTTTGTCAAAATGGTCGGTTTTTTGTATCTGGTGGCTGCGTATTACATTAAATGTCAAACTTAAAGTTATTGGCAAGGAAAACATACCAAAAAAACCATGCGTTATCATCTCTAATCATCAATCCACTTGGGAAACGCTTGGATTGCAAACTATTTTTCCGATCCAAACTTGGGTGCTCAAACAAGAATTACAATGGATCCCTATTTTTGGCTGGGGCTTGTCTCTTTTAAAGCCGATTATCATTGACCGCGGTGAAAAACTCAAAGCGCTTAAAAAAGTTATTAAACAAGGGGCGGCAAGAATATCTGAAGGTATCTTTGTGGTGGTGTTTCCCGAAGGAACGCGCCAACCCTATGGGCAATTAGGAGAATACCAAAAAGGGGGTGTTTCCATCGCCAAGAAAACTCTTTGTGATATTTCTCCGGTGTATCATAATGCAGGCAAACTTTGGCCTAAAGGCAGTTTTGTTAAACAGCCTGGCACTATTACTGTGGTGATTGGAGAGCCTATTAGTGTTGCCGGAAAATCAGCCACGCAGCTCACTAACGAAGTAAGAGATTGGACTGAGGCTCAATCAAAGAGCGTTAATTAATAATCGATCCATTAAGCTATCGTACCTAATGCGATTTTTATGATAATCAATAGACGCCTCAACCTGGTCTAATAACAATGATTGTTGATCATCTTGGGTGTTAATAACAAAGCGAATATTACCATTACCAGACAAAAATTCATTCAACTCTAATTCAACATTGTTGTTCTGACTTTCATTGATTTGCTGTTGATATAAATTCAATTGCTTTAAGCCTTGCTTCAATTCAGTTGTGAGCTTTTGTGCGTCAGAGACAATGTCATCAAGTTTGTCTTGATATTTAAGCTCTAATTGACGACTTTTTAGACGATATTTACGCAAATAAACGTTGTTACTCTCATCGCCTGTGAGTGGATAAGAAAACTCAAGTTTTGCCTCGTATTCAACTTCAGAAGATTTTGAATAAGTGGAGTAGTTGCCTTTATTGTCATCTTGTGTGGCACTGATAGTAAAGTCAAAATCGGCCAATTCTGAATTTTGATAAGTTTTAACACTGCGTTTATTTTTTAATTGTTCAATTTCAATGCGCTTAATAGCTCGCACCGAATCTTGACAATATTGATGCAGGTCTTGAATCAACTTTGCTCGAGAGCTCCAATTAATTTTAAGTGGGTTTTTCTCTAGATTGGCGCTTGTTAACAATACCTCTATCAACCTTTGCTGTGCTTTTAATTTAGACTCTAGATCTAACAATAATCTCTGAGTTTTGTTAATAGAGCGCTGCATAGTTGAAAGGCTACTTTTACCAATACCCTTTTCTTGCATGGTTTTTAAAATTGTTTTGGAGGCTTTAAGTCGATTTTTTACAATATCGATTTGTGTGTGATAATTAACCCAATCAAAGAAAATGATCAATTTCTGCTCAATAAAGTCTTCTTTGGCCTCGGCCAATACCAGTCTTTCATCCTCATAATCTAGTACAGCCAAATCGTAAGTTTTTTGATCAACCACACCACCTTTGTTTTTGAGTAGTGGCAGTGTCCAGCTAATAGACATATCGTCTAAATATTCAGTGGTATTTTTATCAGTTTGATAACCATTTTTATCATGCATCTCTTCATCTTTAATCGGCAAAGACTTGTCATAAGAAATACTTAATTCTGACCCATTAGAGAAAAACTTCTTAATTAGGTCGGTAGAAAACTTTCTAACTTCTTGTGTTGTGGATTTTGCATAATCCGTACTAGAAGTGTAGTTTTCTTTGTTTTTATGCTTGCTAATACGGCCTAGCTCACCGCCAATCGTCCAATCCCAATCACTGTAATTAGATTTATCACCCTCCATCTCAATTTGCTTAATGGTAAGGTTGATTTGTTCTTTTTCAAAGAATATGTTGTTAACCAATAGTGACTGAATAAACTCAGATTCAGTTAAAGCATTAACAGAACCAGAAAGTAAATAAAACGCTAAAAATTTAACTAAAGGTTTGTGCATTAAAGATTTGACAAAAAAGCTCGGCTGTTTTTTGCGTGTCATATAGGGCAGAGTGTGCACTTGCATCATCCCACTCGATATTGGCAACTTTCATGGCTTTAGCAAGTACAGTCTCGCCATAATAAAGCGCTGAAAGACTGACTGTATCAATGGTTGAAAATTGATGAAATGGATTTTTTAGATTCGCACGATTGCCCGCAGCATACAAAAAACCCAAGTCAAAAAATGCGTTATGCCCCACTAAAATCGCTCGCGTACATTCCTCTTCTTTCATTTCAGCTCGAACTACTTTGAAAATATCACCTAAGGCTTGCTTTTCACTCACTGCCATCCGAAAAGGATTGTTTACATCAATACCGTTAAACTTTAGCGCACTTGGGTCTAAGTTGGCGCCTTTAAAGGGCTCTACATGAAAGTGTTGTGGTTCTTTTGGATAATAAACGCCCTGCTCATTAATGCCAATCACAATCGCGCAGATCTCAAGCATCGCATCAGTTTGATCATTAAAGCCACCAGTCTCAATATCAATAACAACGGGCAAATAACCTCGAATACGGTCTTTAATCTTCATCATTGAACATCCTTAAAGAAAATTGAAGAATTACGCTGATGGTCAAATAAAGCTTGACGCCTTTTAGGTAATTCACTGATTTGCATTTGCACAAAACCTTGATTTAAAAACCATTTGGCATTATGCTTGGATAATGCAAAAATTTTGGAAAAATTGGCAATGCGTGCTTTTTGCATAATTTCATCGAGTAATTTAGCTGAAAAACCTTGGTTTTGCACCTCTTTTGATACCGCTAAGGCATAAATCTCACCCATTTTGCCTTCTTTGCAGTCTTTTAAGCCTGCACAAGCTACCAGCTGATCAAAATTTCGCAAAAAAACGAAATCATCAATATTGCTATTAATTTGGCTATAAGTTCTAGGCAAAATCTTACCTTCCTTAACAAAAGGCTCAATTAAATCTAATATTTGCTGTGCTGTATCCAAGTTCGCAGTAAAAGGCTTTGAGAAAAGCCCTATTTTAGTCTAAAATTTAATGTTTTTAGTAAACGAAATAGATTATGTCTAACTCCAGAAAATATTCCTCTCAAGTCGTTGATGGTTACGAGCGCGCACCAAGCCGTGCTATGCTTTATCCAGTTGGTTTTGAAAAAGAAGATTTTGACAAGCCTCAAGTTGGTATCGCAAGTACTTGGTCAATGGTAACACCTTGTAATATGCACATTAATAAACTCGCTGATGAAGCCGAAAAAGGGGTTAATTCTGCTGGTGGCAAAGGTGTGATTTTTAATACGATTACGATTTCAGATGGCATTTCAATGGGTTCTGAAGGCATGAAGTACTCTCTGGTTTCTCGTGAAGTGATTGCTGATTCTATTGAAACAGTTGTTGGCTGTC
>CAZKWW010000060.1:0-6315 GCA_964556635.1 uncultured Candidatus Ruthturnera sp. | reverse complement strand
TGATAAGGGCAATTTTTAAAATCTTTAACTTCTCTATAACCCAAACCCATAAAACGCTTAACTGAAACAATGGTGTTAGTTGGGTCAGTTTTTGCGTATGGACAAGCATCACAACCCACGGTCAACTTATTGTCTTTTCCACAATGCACAACCGAAGGTAGAATCGACTCATTGTTTTCATCAGTGAGAATCGTACTAACACCACTCATCACTGAAGCTACCAACGAGTTAGTTGTACCTAAATCAATACCAACTGCTAGCTTATGCTGGTGTGGTGCGCTTGATTGGCCGGGCTCTGAAATTTGTAATAATGCCATGGTTTAAAGCCACTCATCCATTAGTTGGTTTGCTTGTGTATTTAGCTGCATATAAAACTTTAATTCTCTGACTAAATTTTTAATTTTGATAAACTCATCGACTTTAAACAACTGCTGAATTTGCTCAACATTGTTTTTAATTTTTTTATTAATATTTTCAATAAAATCATCTAGCTCTAAGTCATCTTTATTAGATTCAATTGATTCTAATTTTTCTCTTAAAGTGATTTGACCCATTAAAAAATTCATGTCCATTTGGGTGTCTTTTTCGTCAAAAGCATTAACACCCTCTAGCTCCAATAAATAAGTTGCTCGTAATAAAGGGGATTTTAACGTCTCATACGCTGTATTAACTAACGATGTGTTTTGTAAAGCAAGGGTCTTTTCTTTATCACTTTTAGTGACAAAATTGTCTGGATGAAATTTAGCAATTTGTGATTGGTAAGAGCGCTCTAAGCTGGCTAAATCTATTGCAAAATTAACATCTAAAGAGAATAACTCAAAGTAGTTTTGCATAGCAGAGAAAAGCTAAACGGTGAATGATTCACCACAGCCACATTCGGCCTTGGCATTTGGGTTGTTGAATTCAAACCCTTCATTTAAACCTTCTTTAACAAAATCGACTTCTGTTCCATCAAGATAAATCAGGCTTTTTGCATCAATGATTACCTTAACGCCATTGTCTTCAAACACAGTGTCATCGTCATTTGCACTATCAACAAACTCCATGTTGTAGCCCAAACCAGAACAGCCAGTCGTTTGTACAGACAAACGAATGCCAATACCTGAGCCTCGGTTAGCTAAAAAACCAACAACTCGCTCAGCTGCTGTATCTGTTAATGTGATTGCCATTTTTTTAACTACTCAGCCTTGCTCTTGATGTCGCTAATAGCAGCCTTAATTGCATCTTCGGCTAGTACCGAACAATGTACTTTTACTGGCGGCAGCGCTAACTCTTCGGCAATATCAGAATTTTTAATCTCGGCAGCCTCGTCTAGTGTTTTACCTTTAACCCATTCAGTTAATAACGAACTTGAAGCGATGGCAGAACCACAACCATAAGTTTTAAATTTTGCCTCTTCGATCACGCCATCATCATTCACTTGAATTTGTAAGCGCATCACATCACCACAAGCTGGTGCGCCGACCATACCGGTGCCGACGTTTTTAGCATCTTTGTCTAATACACCCACATTGCGTGGATTTTCATAATGATCGAGTACTTTTTCACCGTATGCCATTGTATTTCTCCTAATAGTCCTTTTGTTGTCATTCTAACCCTTTATCGGCTAGATAGTCCTTGTATTTTGTATCGTAATTAGTGTGCAGCCCATTCAACTTTGCTTAAGTCAACGCCGTCTTTAAACATATCCCATAAAGGTGATAAATCACGTAATTTTTCAACTTTTTCACGTACCAAGTCAATCGCCTTATCAATGTCTTCTTTTGTCTTCTTACGGCCAATGCTAAAACGAATCGAGCTGTGGGCTAACTCATCATTTAAACCTAATGCTCTAAGCACATAAGATGGCTCAAGACTGGCTGAAGTGCAAGCAGAGCCTGAAGATACTGCAATATCATTGATCGCCATCATTAGCGACTCACCTTCTACATAATTAAAACTGATGTTAAGATTGCCTGGAATTCGTTGATCTAAATCACCATTGACTTGCACCTCTTCCATGTCGGCAAAGCCTGCCAATAAACGATCACGCAATACAATAAATCTTGCATTTTCTTCGCTCATTTCTGCCTCAGCAATCGCGAAAGCCTCACCCATGCCAACGATTTGGTGAGTGGCTAATGTGCCAGAACGCATACCACGTTCGTGACCACCACCATGCATTTGCGCCTCAAGGCGAACACGTGGCTTACGGCGTACATACAAAGCGCCCATGCCTTTGGGGCCATAAATCTTATGTGCTGAAAAACTCATTAAATCAACGGGTAATGTTGATAAATCAATCGCCACCTTGCCAGCAGATTGCGCTGCATCAACATGGAAAAATACTTTGCGCTCACGACAAACATTGCCGATTGCTTCAATGTCTTGAATCACGCCAATTTCGTTATTAACATGCATGATAGAAACCAATAATGTTTGGTCTGTAATTGCCGCTTTTAAAACTTCTAAATCTAACAAGCCATTCGCCATCGGATCTAGATAAGTCACTTCGTAACCTTCTCTTTCTAGCTGACGACACGTGTCTAATACCGCCTTATGTTCAGTCTTAAGGGTAATAATATGGTTGCCTTTTTTCTTGTAAAAATGCGCAATACCTTTAATTGCTAAGTTGTCTGACTCAGTGGCACCTGAAGTCCAAACAATTTCTTTTGGGTCTGCACCCACTAAACTAGCCACTTGTTTTCTGGCATTTTTTACTGCTTCATCCGCTTGCCAACCATAATAATGAGAGTTAGAAGCCGGATTGCCAAAATCACCATCCACGGTTAAATATTGCATCATTTTTTTAGCAACACGCTGATCAACTGGCGTCGTTGCTGAATAATCCATATAAGTAGGTACTGACATGTTCTTTATAGTCCTTTGTTTAATTGGTGATCATCGATCACTTGTTGTAAATTTTTACTGCTTAAAAATGTTCTGATTTGATCACTGACTTCACACCAAAGTTGATGAGAAATACATTGCCTGCCATTATGACATCCAGCATTACCTTTGCAACGACGAAGATCGATATTTTCATCAACTGCTTCAATAATTTGCGTCAAAGTAATATCTTTAGCAGCCGTATCTAGTAGATAGCCACCACCTGGTCCACGCACACTTTTAACCAGTGCTGCTTTTCTAAGTTTGGCAAATAACTGCTCAAGATAAGACAATGAGATGTTTTGTCTTTGTGAAATAATATCGAGTGTAATGGGCTTTCCAGTACTATTAGATGCCAGATCTAACATGGCTGTTACAGCATAACGGCCTTTTGTTGTTAATTGCATACTAGTCCTTGGTTTTTTAACAGAACATTATTATATACTTAACCAAGTTATTTGGTCAAGTAAAAAACCCTACTTTATATAAGACCTTTGTATAAGGAACTAACCAAATTCAAGGGTTGTTTACTTGCTTTCGATTTCTAACTCACCAACATCAATGTCATCTTGATCTTTGATATCAAGCTTTTTAGAGACGATATTAAGCTGTTCGTCCATATCATGAATATGTGACAAAATCGAGTTAATCGCTTTAACTGTAGGGTCATCAACATCGGTACCCACCGCGTAGGACTCGAAGTGATCTGTTTGCGCTTTGGAGTCTTTTAACACACGCGCAGGCACACCAACAACGGTCTGTGCATTATCAACAGATTTAACCACGACTGAATTAGAGCCGACACGAACATCATCACCCAATACAATTGGGCCTAAAATTTTAGCCCCGGCGCCAATCACCACATTGTTACCCAATGTTGGGTGGCGTTTGCCTTTTTTCCAAGTGGTGCCACCTAAGGTTACCCCATGATAAAGTGTACAGTCATTGCCAATTTCAGCGGTTTCACCAATCACAACGCCCATACCATGATCAATAAAGAAACGACGTCCGATTACAGCAGCAGGATGAATTTCAATACCGGTTAACCATCTGGCGATCATCGAGATAAACCGCGCTAACCATTTAAGTTTTAATAGCCATAGTCGGTGCGATAGGCGATAAAACAGCATCGCTTGCACGCCGGAATAAGTGGTGATTATTTCAAAGGTATTTCTTGCCGCAGGATCGGGATCAAATACACTTTGAATATCTTCAATAAATTTCATGGGCAGATTATATCATAGAGCACTTATAAACTTAATAAGGCGTCTTTAATCAATAATCAACAACAGATTTAAAACGTTTATAGTTCCATAAATATTGCTCAGGTTTTGTCTTGACCAAACCTTCAATAGCCTGATTCATTAAGATTACATGATCTTTAAGCTCGCCAGAATCTGACAAAATATTCACTAGCTCCAGGTTTAACTCATAACCTTTGCCTTTTTCTAAGCGTGTTGCCCAAGTCAGCAATACCTTGGCGTTGCTCTTTCTAGCAAGTTTGGCTAGTAGCGTCATAGTGCGGGCATCTTGGTTAAAAAACGGCGCCAAAATACTGCCCTCTTCGCCTGGATCTTGGTCTGGCAAAATACCAATTAAATCACCTTTAGATAATGCACGCTGTAGCTTAATTACGCCTTTTTTATCAGCGGTTGCCATTGATAAATCACCCTGCTGTCTTTTAGAAATTAAACAAGCTTCTTGTTGTGGTTTTCTAAGTGGCTTGTATAAAAAAACAACAGGCGTGTTTAATGAAAGCACGCGACCTGTAATTTCCCAGCAACCAAAATGTGGCACCAATAAAATAACTGGTACATCGCTCTCTAAATGCGCCATGCCCGTGGTTTTTGTAATGTAAGTGGCGTTATTCTTAAAACTATTGAACCAAATAAAACCCGACTCGCTCAGGCCTTTGCCAGTTTCGATTAGAGATTTTTTAATAAGATCTTGCTGCTCTGACTCGCTCAAATCAGGGAAGCAGGTTTGTATATTTTTACTTACTACTAATTTAGAATCGCTATTAGTTAAATACAAATATTGACCAATGAGTGAACCAATAAAATGATTAAGCCTAAGCGGCAAGATTGAGAAAAAAGTTAAGATAAATTTAATCATCAAGCAACCCCTTGGTTTCATCTAGCATTGGTTTCATTGCACTGAGTAAATTTTTATACAAGCTAGGGGTGCGTTTTTCTTCTTCCAATAACCATTGTTTAAAATGCTCACGTTCAGTCGGCATGCTAAAACACGCTGGACAAGAGTCAGCAATCACAGGCAGATCAGCTGTTTTAGCAAAATCAGCCAATTGACGCTCACGCACATACACCATTGGGCGAATAATACGCAAATCTTTGGCATCATTAATATAGTGCGCTTTCATGGTTTGAATCTTACCATTATGACACATCGACATCATCAAACTCTCACTCAAATCATCCAAGTGCTGACCTAGGGCTAATACGTTATACCCTTCTCGTCTGGCCACTTGATACATTAATCCACGCTTAATTCTAGAGCAAAACGAACAATAAGAATCGCCTTTCATGCTTTCTTTAGCTTGCTCCATAATTGGAAATTCTTCAAAAAAATATGGTGTGTCAAACTGCTTAAAAAAGACTTCGAGTGCTTGCGGCTCAAAACCTTCTACTTGCGGATCAACCGTCACAACGCCTAGCTCAAACTTAACCGGGGAATGGCGCTGAAAATGACGCAAAATATGAAACAAACTCAAGGAATCCTTACCACCAGATACAGCTAACAGTATCTTATCACCCGCTTTAATCATGCCAAAATCACTAATGGCACGGCCAACAGGTTTAACCAATAATTTAGGTAAGTTTAGTCGTGGTAAAACCATTGCTCTTGTCTTCTTAAAGTATCTTTAGTTAGGTTTTCTTTGATGCTTAAAGTGCAAAATGTCGGCACACTGTTGGCTATTGTAATGCTTAATTCACTTAATAGCTCGTCTCTTAAAATACCAATTTTAATCACACTACCTTCGGTGTAAGAATCAATTGCATTCGCTAAATCTTTAGCTTGCACCTTAATGCCGTCAATACTCATAATTTTATCACCAACATATAAGCCCGCTACTTGAGCACACGTACCGTCCAACACATGGCTAATAAGGGCGAATTCCTGATCCTTGTTAATGCCAATGCCAAAGTTAGACAATTCTCCTTTCTTATGGCTAAATTCGCAATCTATCCCCACGTAGTCAAATGCTTGTTTAAGTGGTAATTCTCTCACACCATACAAATAATTATCAAAGAACTGGGTGAAATCGCTTTGGGTTAAATGTGCAATCACTTTTTGCACAGTATCATCCTCTAAGCCAGAGTCTTGATAATGATTCCAAATCAACTTTAACACATCATCTAGTGACTGCGTGTCATTACTACGGTTGCGTATCTCAATATCCAATACAAAGGCCAGCAAAGCGCCCTT